>JAUWYR010000039.1 GCA_030615745.1 Candidatus Zixiibacteriota bacterium
CCTATAAAGGCGGATCACCATTAAAACTCTTAAAGGAATCAAAAGACCATAATTATCCACAGGAAATTTTTAACTTGTCTCCTGTGCTTTTAGATAATTATATTAACAAAATGACTGGATACAATCTACCTGTAAAGTACATGCTTCGCATATTTTTTACTTGCTTTTTTCAGAATAAGTTATTACTATTAGAAATTTGCTTTAGCACTCTTTTCAAGAGAGTGCTAACAAAATTTTAAATTCTTCGTAATTAGATTTAAGCTGGAGTTGTAAGTATCTGTAAAATAAAAACTTATTTTCAAAAAGGAGGTTTTAGATGAAGGTTAAGCCGTTATCTGACCGTGTGTTAATAAAAACCCTTGAGCCTGAACAAGAGAGCAAAAAAGGAGGTATCATCATTCCTGATACCGCCAAGGAAAAACCTCAACAGGGTGAGGTGATCGAAGTTGGTCCTGGAAGGGTAACTGAAGAAGGGAAAAAAATCGAAATGGAAGTAAAAAAAGGGGATAAGGTATTATATGGAAAGTATTCTGGAACAGAGGTAACAATAGATGGTGTTGAATATCTGATTATGCGCGAGTCTGATATTTTAGCAATAATAGGTTAAATTGAAAGAAATGGAGGTATAAATATGGCTAAAATAATTGAATATAACGCAACTGCGAGAGACAAGTTAAAAAAGGGTGTGGATAAGATGGCGGATGCGGTGAAGGTAACCCTGGGTCCTAAGGGTAGAAATGTGGTGTTGGATAAGAAGTGGGGTTCTCCTACCATAACCAAAGATGGGGTTACCGTGGCTAAGGAGATAGATCTTGAGGAACCATTTGAGAATATGGGAGCACAGATGGTTAAGGAGGTGGCTTCCAAAACCTCAGAGGTGGCCGGGGACGGAACCACAACCGCAACTGTATTAGCCCAAGCAATCTTCAGAGAAGGGATTAAAAATGTCACCGCTGGGGCCAATCCTATGGCGATAAAAAGAGGAGTAGAGAGAGCTGTAGATTTAGTGGTGGAGGAGATCAAAAAGCTTTCAAAACCTTTGCCTGGAAAAACAGAGATCTCTCAGGTTGCATCCATATCCGCCAATAATGATAAAGCCATCGGTGATTTAATTGCGGATGCAATGGAGAAGGTGGGTAAGGATGGAGTCATAACGGTTGAGGAAGCAAAGACAACTGCTACCGCACTCGAAGTGGTAGAGGGTATGCAGTTTGACCGAGGGTATCTATCCCCCTACTTTGTAACCAATCCGGATACAATGGAAGCGGTTCTGGAAGAATCTCTAATTTTGATCCACGATAAAAAGATTTCCGTGATGAAAGACCTTTTACCACTTCTGGAAAAGATAGCCCAATTAGGCAAGCCCTTTTTGATCATAGCTGAGGATATAGAAGGTGAAGCCTTAGCCACATTAGTGGTAAACAAGCTCAGAGGAACTCTTAAAGTCTGTGCGGTCAAAGCTCCGGGCTTCGGCGAAAGAAGGAAAGCTATGCTTGAAGATATCGCAACCCTAACCGGTGGAAAAGTCATCTCCGAGGAACTTGGATTCAAACTTGAGAACACCGCGGTCTCAGATTTAGGCAAAGCCAAAAGGGTGAATATAGATAAAGAGAACACGACCATTGTCGAAGGTGGTGGCAAAACAGATGATATCAAGGGGAGGGTGAATCAGATAAAAAAGGAGATAGAGGAATCCACTTCCGATTATGACAAGGAGAAGCTTCAGGAGAGATTAGCCAAATTAGCTGGTGGAGTCGCAGTGATAAATGTGGGTGCTGCTACTGAGACTGAGATGAAGGAGAAAAAAGCCAGGGTGGAAGATGCTTTGCACGCAACCAGAGCTGCTGTGGAAGAAGGGATTATAGCTGGTGGTGGAGTGGCTTATTTAAGGGTTATTCCTGCTCTGGAGAAGCTGAAATTGGAAGGTGATGAATCTATTGGAGTAAATATTGTAAAAAAAGCCTTGGAGGAGCCGATAAGGCTAATCGTAGAAAATGCAGGGGTAGAAGGATCAATAGTGGTCAATAAAGTGAAAGAAGGGACTGGAGCCTTTGGCTTCAATGCTGAAACTGAGGTTTATGAGGATCTGATAAAAGCAGGTGTTATTGACCCGGCCAAAGTTGCAAGAATTGCTCTGGAGAATGCTGCTTCAATTGCATCCCTTCTTATAACTACCGAGGCTTTGGTAACTGAAAAGCCGGAGGAGAAAAAGACACCTCCCATCCCACCTGGAGGAGGATACGGGGATATGTATTAATCATCGATATCTTGCTTTTACAAAAAAAGCCCCGCTTGTAGCGGGGCTTTTTTTCACCTCAAACTTACTACTCTTCCTTAACTCTTATTGATACTACCTCCTCATCCCATAACCTACCATCAGAGGCTTTGAACTTAACCCTAAATATACCAATTTGAGAAGTATCAGGAATAAACGAAAGCAAGCCTTCTCCATTGCCAAAATCAGTAAACTCTGCGTTTGGAGGCCATTCCTCAATTGGTTCTAAATTAAAGGTCAAAAATTCAGCTGTCAAAACCAAAGAGTCATCATCGGGATCTGTAGCTGTAACTTCGACCTTTAAAGTACTATCTACAACCACTTCCTGTGGTTCTATAGCAACAATCTCTGGTGCTTCATTCTCTGGTTTAGGAAAGATTTCCGAGTGGAATTTTAAAACCTTCTCCAATCTATCGTAAAGGAAGTTATCACTTCCTGCAAAAAAATCACCATATCCAGAATATTCATCATAAAGGTGATCAACTTCCTTTTCACTCAAGAACAAATGGAAAGCTCGAGTCTGAGCTAATGCAAATTGGTCCTGATTACCACAATCCAGATAAAGCCTTGTCTCTTCAAAGGGATTCATATTTTCATCCTCGAAAAGGCTATCCAAAATGACTTTAAGATCATGTTTTCTCCAGAGATGGTTCCATGCAAAAAACATAGTTTTTGCAGAGTCATCCATTGGCAAATCTATTCCTAAAGCTCCTTCGAAGCTCCTTTTGAAGAAAGTGCTAACAGTCTCGGGTTCAGCAACTCTAACACCTGGATGTGGAGAGAAAGCTGAAGCCATTGCAAACAACCTGGCAGTGTGAGGCATTTTGAAAATCCCTTCTTCTTGTAGCTTTTCATACATATGATAATATGACGAGGTATCTCCGAGAGAATCAAATCCGTTCTCCTCAAAAAAAATAGTATTGATCCATTCCTGAGGCACCCTAAATCGACTTTCTCCATCTATCAATGTATCTTTTTCACCCAATGTGAAATATACCGGGTATGGACTCAAAGCGCTAACAGAGCCGAATAATCCGGGATATTTCATAGCGATCTTTAAAGCACCATAACCTCCCATATCATAACCGCTAATCGCACGGTGGGTCTTGTAATATATTGTATCCTCAAGTGTGGAGGAGGGTTTAAGTTTGCCTCTGACAAATAGAAGTGAGTCGATGAATGACCTGAGCTCTTTTGCTATATAATCCTCATATCTCCCACCGAAATCAGAATATATAACTTCTTTAGTAAGAATTTCAGAGTTAGTATAGTAACTTCCGCCAAAAAGGTTGGACCCATCTGGCATCACTATCAACATGGGTTGAATCTCTTTACGTGCAATCAGCCTGTCTGAAATTTTTGAAATGTTGTGGATTTTGTCATAATAGTAAAAGCTTTCTCCATAACCATGAAGAAGATAAAGAACCGGATATCTTCTACCACCCTCTCCACAATTAGGTGGAAAGTATACGTAAAAGATTCTACCTGATGGATCTCCATAAGCGTTATTCTCCAAGTTATCAGAGCTAATCCACATAGTCATCACCGTTCCCTCAGGGGGTATTATGGCTCTTTCCGGATTTTTCCTTTTGCTACAACCGAAAGTGATAATAATGAATAGAACAAAAAGAGCTAAAATGATAAACCAATACCAAACTCTTCTCATTTATTTTCCTCCTATTTTATGTTTAAAATCTATAGCTTATTGTGAAATGGGAAATGTGAGCTTCCATCCAATAATCTCCAGGATAATTGTCAAAAATCCCATCTTCGTTCAAATCGCTTAAGTTCTGGACAGTTCGTTTTTTATAACTTTGATATTCATAGTTATACCCTATCTCTGTATTCCCGAATTTATATCCTATGCCAAATGTGATGCAACTTTTATCTCCTATATCAGGTAAAATAGGTGAGAGGGTATTATCAGGGATGGGTGAAGGGTCAAAATAATAACCCCCATAGACTGGTAGATTCTCCAAAGGAAGATATTCGAATCCAAAGCTTATGCGGGTTACATCCTCCCAGTTAAACAGTATCTCGGACTCTTTAGCAGATTCTAAATTCTCTTTTAATGGAACTAAAGTGTCATTTTCAACTGTAAGTGGATCAACTGAAAATTTTGGATTTATTTTCTCAAGCCTTGACCAATTAACCCGATTAACATCGAAGGTGAGAGTAATTTTCTCATTTGGCTTAAAAGCTACTCCTGCTCCTAAATCACCGGGCAAGGATAAATCAACTTCCTCCTCAAGCTCTGCACGAAGAAGATCACCTAAAAAGAGTACATAAATTCCAGGATATTTTTCATCCAAGCTCAAGCCTAACCAGGGATTATAAGGTAAATAAATATCTAAAGTGGAGGTTCCTGACAGATTCAAATCGACCGGACTCCGATAAGAGACCCCCAATTGTAGTTTAGGGCTAATTTTATATAAAAGCCCTAAGTTAAATCCAAAGCCCCACCCATCCTCATCTAATTTAGCATCCATAGGAAAGTTCTCATAAGGTCTGTCGATTTGTAATTGTGGATTTGTTGGAACTAAAATGGTTTTTCTAAAAAGAAAATTTGCAAATTGAACACTTATCCCAAGTCCCGCTGAGAGTCTATCTTTGATTAGCTCCTTGGCTACACAGGGATGGAAGTCAAAGACGTCCAAGTTGATCTGGTGGTTTGCTTTGGGATAGGGAGTACCTGTTTCGTATCCTGGGGGTGGATGGTATATATCCCAGCCATATTTTGCGGTATAGGGAATAAAGAAAGACATCCCGGTGTTAAATCCTCCCCATTTGCCTATTTTGATAAAACCTCCGAAATTTGGTAATCCAATATTCTTATCATCCGGATACCATTTTATTCCATTTTTGAAGCCCACATCATAACCCTCAAAAGTTATCTCTGGCTGATAAGAGGGTCTGGGGCTGAAAATGAAAAGAGAAGCATAAAGCTCAGAATTTTCCATAGTTGCCAATCCAGCTGGATTCCAAAAAGAAGCGCTCCAATCATCAGCCAACCCTCTGAATGCACCACCCATCCCCATAGCCTTAAGACCTATACCTGATACCGCAAACCCAGAGCCCCAGGATGAGGTAAAGCTGAAAAGGACAACTAAAATAAAAACAAAAAGGCTAAAAACTTTTCTCTTGATGTCTCTTGACCTTCGGTCTCTTGATGCATACGCACATACGCATTTCCTCATAGTCTTCTCCACTTTATTATAGGTTTTCTTTTTTGATTTGAGTTGAATCTTTAACAAATTTCACCTCCTTGGTCAAAAAATACCCTAATTATTATTTATTTAAGTATGTCATTAAACTCTGCATCTTTAAAACATTTTTTATCAAAAGTGTTTTGCGCCATAAATTATTCAAAATATTACAATAAAAAAATTTGTTTGTCAATATTTTTTTTAAAAAAGCAAAAAAAAATTTCAAATGGGCGAAATTAAGCATTGCTTTAACAGAAAGACTTAAAAAGTCAAATTATGTCTTGACAATACTCAAAAAAGGATTTTATCTTTTCTCAACAAAAGAAAGGAGAGGAAAATGTATAAAAAGATCAATTTATTATTTTTATTATTTTTAATTTTTTCGTTCTTTTTTACCCCTTTTGTTAGAGCAGACAATAAGACTTTAACTTTCAATTTATCCAATGGGATGAAGGTGATATTAAAAGAAAACCACGCCAATCCGATGATAGCTTCTTTGATCTATGTTAATGCTGGAAGCAAATATGAAAAAGATTACAACAATGGTGTGAGTCATCTTTTAGAACACCTTTTATTTGATGGAACAAAAAAAAGAACAAGACAACAGATAACCGATGAGATAAAATCCAAAGGTGGCTACATCAATGCATTTACACAAAAAGAACTAACCTGCTATATGGTGCTTTTACCTTCTGAGTTTATCGAATATGGCTTGGATGTCCAATCGGATATGCTTTTCTGTTCCATCTTTCCAGATTCTGAATTAGCCAAGGAAAGGAAAGTGGTGATAGAGGAAATTAAAAAGGATGAGGATAATATCGACTATCAGGTTGAGAAGTTTTTCGACTCCCAAGCTTATAAGGGAACTCCCTATGCCCGTCCGGTACTTGGGTATGAGAATATAATCGCAACTATCTCAAAAGAACAGATAATAGATTATTATGAGAGTTATTATAAGCCTAATAATATGATTGCTTTGATCATAGGTGATTTTGAATCCGAAAGGATGCTTGAGCTTTTAGAAAAGTATTTTGGAGAAACTCAACCAAAGCCACTTTTAGAATTTCCCAGAATCGAATTTTTACCCCCTTTGGAAAAAAAGGTCCGATATAAGGAAAAAGAAACTAAAAACACCTACTTATCTTTATCATTTGATGCTCCACATTTTACTGACCCGGACTTTTTTCCTTTTGATATATTAACTTTCTATTTGAATTCAAAAGAGATCTCACCCCTTTACAAAGCACTTTTAAAAGGAGAAAATCCTCAAGCTTTAGATTTTTCAATAGATCTGGAATTACAAAAAGAATTTTGTCGTCTAAACATCCACATAACCACTGATTCGCCTGAAAAAGTAAAAAAGATTTTTAAAACAATAGAGAATTCTTTAGAAGGACTTCCCGAAGATAATCTAACCCAGGAAGACTTAAACCGGATAGTTGTTTCCAAAAAGACCGGTGAATATTATTTAGAGGAGAAACTCCATCACTATGCAATGTATAAAGCTTCGGTGATTGTTAATTGTGGAATAGAATTTTTAGATTCTTATCTTGACCAGCTCGAACTGGTTACGCCAAAATCCATAAAAAGGGTTGTGGAGAAACATTTTTCAAACCCTGTTTATATTGCCACAGTTGTGGTTCCGAAAAAGGATGAAAAAGAAAAAAGGGAAGAAAAATCTTTTAGCCATTATCATAAAGAGATTTTAGATAATGGCTTGACTGTCATAATAAAGGAAAATCCTGATTCAAAGGTTTTAGGGATAAATATATTAGGGGAAAATCGTTCTGCTTTTGAACCGGAAGGGAAAACAGGTATTGCTGACCTTTTAAACAGAGTCCTTTTAAAAGGAACAAAAAAAAGACCTGCTGAAAAAATCATAGAGGATAAAGAAAAAATAGGTGCGGAGATAACATTAGTTGATAATCCTTACATTCCTTATGATGACCTTTACACCACCCCTCTTTTTAGCTTCATAAAATTCCAGACAATCGATGAATTTGCAGAGAGTGGATTTGAGCTTCTGTCTGATATAATCCAAAATCCTGTTTTTTCTGAACAGGAGATAGAGAATTCAAAAAAGGAGATGATCGGTCTTATAAAAAGAGGGGAAGGAAGCCCTTATAAAAGTGCAAGAAGACTTTTTTATTCGAAGCTCTTCAAAGACCATCCCTATGGTAAAAGCATAATGGGTGATCCCACAACACTTGCGTCTATAAAAAGAGATGATCTGGTTGAATTTCATCAAAAATTTTACTCGCCAGAAAATATCATCATGACAATTGCCACAAACATAAAAACAGAAGAGATGATAAAGCTGGTTAAAAAATATTTCGGGGATATGCCAAAAGTAGGCTTTACTTCTTTTGAGGTACCTGTTCCATCAAAAATTACAGCACCTATCAAAGCCAAAAAAGAGATGCAAAAAGAACAGATTTATATCTATTTAGGCGGGCTTCTTCCAGGAATAAATCATCCTGATGCACCGGCGCTTAAGGTGATGAACTCGATTTTATCCTCAAGATTGGGACAAAGCTTAAGAGAAAAAAAGGGACTGGCTTATTCAGTGGGGTCAAATGTTTCTTTCGATAAGGACTTCGGCTGGTATATTGCCTCCATAGGGACCAGACCCCAAAACTATGATGAGGCTCTGGGTGGAATCCTAAAAGAAATGAACCAGATTAAAATCACTTTGGTCTCGAAACAGGAATTAGAAAAAGCTCAAAACGCTATCTGGGGCAGTTTGCTTTTCTACCGCCTTTCTAGGATAAACCAGGCATTCTGGATGGGGGTGAATGAATTTAAGGGTGCAGGATATGATTACGATGATAACTATATCGATATTATCACAACTGCAACCAGAGAGGATGTTAAAAGGGTTGCTGAAAAATATCTCGATACAAAAAATTATCTCTTAGCAGTGGTTGGTAAAATATAAAATTTAGGAAACTATTTAATTCCACCATCGTAAGTTTTTATGAAAATTTGAGGAAAAAAAGGAGGTGGAATTTGCTCGAAAATATCGATGTAACCGGGATAATAATCGCAGTGACTGCTCTGGCAATTGGCGCTGCCATAGCCATCGTGGCAATAATCACAGGATATGGTGGTAGAAAAATGGACCATGAGGCAAGGATGAAAGCGATCGAAAAGGGCACAAACGTTCCTATAATTACCGAAAAAACTCGAACACCCTATCAAACCTTCAAAGCCGCTTTAGTCTGGGCAGCTGTGGGATTGGGAATTTTTATATCTTTTGTCTTTTTCGCAAAAGAACCAGATGCTGCGTTCTTAGGAATCATCCCGTTTCTTGTCGGAGTAGCTCTTTTAATCTCCTGGATGGTGGAGAGAAAAGGTCTTAAGGAAAAAGAGGAGAAAAAGACTTCGGTTTAAATGAAATTCAGCAATTCCTGGTTGCAATCATAAAAATTGTAATCCTTCAAAAAAGCCACAGGCAAAAATTCTATTCGTGTCCTTTCGTGATAAAGGATGCTTTATTACTTGTTGGTTCAGGGCGCATCACCCTGAACCTTTTTTCGGGTAGGGTCTCCAGAAAAAAACAGGAGCAATCAAATAGTCAAAACCTCGTTGTTAGACCAAAAACTAAATGTCTTGTCCTTCCTTTCATCTCAGCATGACCATAAGCTATCTTGGCATCTTTTACTTCAACATAGGTATATTTGTATTCTAATAAAAGACAAACTCCTTTCCAAAAATCTATTTCACTCCCCAAGGCTAATTGATAAGCTGGAAAATGTATCTCATATTGTTCTCTTTTAATATTGTCAATAACGCTCTCAGTATGTGGAATTAAAGGTCCAAGACCCAAACGACCGCAAACTTTTACCTTATCGAATCGATATCTCCCCACTAAGTTGAGAAATAAAAAGTTAAAACCATGGGTCATTGAAAATCCTTGAACTATATCTCCGAGCCTGATAGCAGAGTCAATCGGTTCATCCTTTCTTATTCCAGAAACAAAAACCATCTGAGATGCATTGGAGTGTATTTTAGCATGGATAAACTCTGCTTCTAAACCGAAATTGGGATAAGAATTAAAAAAATAAGCTCCCCTGATACCATAATATAGAGGTGTTGAGAACGATTTATCTTTGAACTCTATATCCTGGAAAAGAAGGTCATTTTTTCTTGAAGGTTGAACAATCTTTAAGTCACTTTTTGAAGTGGAAGCTTTTCCAAGAAATATTCCAACCTCCCATTCAGCTTTAAGATTTGGGCATATTATAAAAAAGGTTACAGAGAATAATAAGAATTCCTTTCTCATTCAATTTTTTAAAGCTAAACAACTCAAATCTTTTTCCAAAAAACTTAACTTGATGGTTCAGAGTGCCCCTTTCCTGAACTTGTTTCTCAAGGTGGAATATCCTGAAAAAAAGAGTAAAGCTGAAGCTTTACACTCCAGAACTTTTATATGTTAGTCCGACTTAGGGTAGGACATAACTGATATATTTTAGACTTTCTTTAAAAGCTCAAGCATCTCTTTCACCGCTTTTTCGAACCCGACTAAAACAGCCCTGGCAACAATAGCATGACCGATAGATACCTCTTCTATCTGCTCAATTGTTGTGATTCCTGTGATGTTTTGATAATTCAGTCCATGCCCCGCATTCACCCCTAAACCAAAATCTCTGGCAAGCTTTGCCATCTTCCTTAAATTTTCCAACTCAGAGAATCTTTTTTTCTCTTCTTCTGCCTCAGCGTATGAGTCAGTGTTCAGCTCCACAAAATCTGTTTTGAGCTCAGATGATTTTTTCACTGAATCCGAATCAGGGTTGATAAACAAACTTATTTTGATTTTTTCTTCCCTCAACTTGGTTATAGTATCTGAAAGAAGGTCGAAATTTTTAAAAACATCCAATCCGCCTTCAGTTGTTATTTCCTCGGGTTTTTCCGGAACCAAGGTAACCAAATTCGGTTTATACTTTTTTGCTAAGGATACCATCTGTTGGTTTGCTGCCATCTCCAGGTTCAGGGGTTTTTTAATAAATTTTTTTAAAAGCTCTAAATCATTCTCCTTGATATGTCTTCTATCCCCTCTGAGATGAACTGTGATCCCATCTGCTCCAGCTATTATAGCCATCTGGGCAGCCTCTTTTGGATCAGGATATAATGCCAATCTTGCCTCCCTTAGGGTTGCAACATGGTCAACATTTACACTTAATCTTATCATCACTCCTCCAAATCATAAAGATCTATCATACCACCTGACAATCCTCCACCACCCATCCTCAGATTTTCTGAACATAAACTTGGCAAATCCGGTTGCCTCGAGATGCTCAAAGTTATAATCGCCATCAGTATCCCTCAAAGAGAGATGGAAGCTCACGTTTCTCACCTCCCATTTTTCTCCTGTTACTGTATCAATCTCTACGCTATCAGCTCGCACAATCCAGGTGTCGAGGCGAATATCGTCAAATACCCGGAACAACCTGTTAGTTCGATAAATATCTCCACCCTTTCCCTCCCTTGGGACCTGAACCCAGACCTCCCCGGTCTGAGGTAGCTGGTCCTGGTCTTTGTAATAGAAGATAAAATCGTAATCAAGGCAGTTCTCATATACGATGGAGTCACGATATTCATAGGCATATTTGAAATTATGCAGAACTGAATCCGGTGAGGCTTGTTGAACTATGGGCTTAAAAGTCCCAGGACCTAACAAAGGTGGGGCAAATGGATTTTCACAGCTATAGAGAATAAAAAGAAAGAAAACAAAAGCAGTTAAAATTAAACACTTTTTTTTCATAACTAATACCTGTATTCTGCCTTGAAATCAGCCCAGTTATATCCACCTGAACTTTTAGGGCGATCCTCCCAGAAATAGATAGACCACCAGTTCAAACCGGTCTCCTTTAGATGAAAAGTTGAAGTCCCTGTAGCTTCAATCGTATCCTGTTTGGGCTTAAATCTCCAGATGGATAATTTATAATCAATAAATAGAACCTCTGTGGAATCAGTTTGCTCACCTTTGGAAATAGTCTCGAAATTTAGATATAAAGAGAAATCGATTGAGTCCGGGTATTGTTTGAATATATTAAAAATATTAGCGGTAACTCTTTTTTCCGTGTTCTGGTTCCAATCTGCAAAAAGGTAGTCCTGATTAATGTTAGCCGCTTCAATAGAATCCTCAGGCGCAGAAAATACAAAGGTATCGGAAAGGCACAGATTAAAATTTTCTATTATCTTCTCGTTATATGAGTGCATTAAATTTTCTAAGACTATCTCAGGCTTTGAGGGAGTGCTCCAGGTCCCTACCTGGCCTTTTGGTGGAGGAGACTTTCTTGTTTTGAAAGGATTTTTACATCCTGAAAGGATAATTAAAATAAATAGAATCGAAAAAATCTGTAAGTTTCTTCCCTTAAGCATTTTCTAAAACATATACTCCAAACTTAAAGATAAAAAGTCCGCCTCATCTTTTTTTGAATTTTTAGCCTGCTGAAACCTGTGAGTCCAAGAAATTGATATATAGTTTTTTTCTTTAAAAAGATAATTCAAAGAAATTGAAAACATATTTCTATAAAACCAATAATCTAACTCTTTTTTAATCTGAGTAAGGTCCCACTCATTTTTTCTCTCATAGGTATACCCTGGAGAAAAAGTTATATAGTTTATAAACTTATATATTAGCCCAAAATTAACCCTGTGGGTTTTCCTCTCCCAGGATTTTCTTTGAGTCCATTGATTCCTCCAAAAAAGCTGACCATAGTCCTCATATCTGTATACGTAGGCAAATTCAAAGTCTGTCCTTTTGCTAAAAGAGTAGTTTATTTGAGTTGTGGACGAAGCTCTACGCAAGATCTTGTTTTTTGGCGAATAGGTGTCTGTCTCATAGTCGTAGGTTATGTAATTAGCCTGAATAGAATAGGTTTGGGACAGTTTTGTTTTTTTGTTGGGTCTGAAAGTTAAAATAGGGGAGAGAATATAGGTCTCATTATAATTGTTGTTAGCTGAAAGCTTTTCTGAGATATAAATTTGATGAAAATTTTTAAACCCCAATCTAACCCTTAAATCAAAAGATGGATTGAAAAGATGGAGATACTCTGTATGCCCGAACTTTGTCAGAATATCACGGTCGCTGAAATTAGCAGACCCCTTAGGTGTGAAAAAAGAGATAACACCAAAAGAGCCAGAAAGATATAACGAATCAGAACTGGTTAACTTCATCTTCAGCTCAAAATTTATCTCACCTGATTCCATCTTTTGATTTTTATTTATATCTCCATAATCCTCACAGCCCTTCTGGTATTCATACATAGTTTGCAAAAAGAATCTTTTTAAAAATTCTTTTCCAAAATTAAAATAAAGATTATGAAAACTTAATATATTATCCTCTATTCTGAAAGGGTCAAAAATTGCGTCTTTTTCCTGGGTATAATGATATTGGCTTTTGGAGAAATCATATCCTACTCCTATCTGAAACCCTAAAAAGATTTTTTTGGAAGAGGCGATCTTTAAAATACTCTCAGACCTTTTCTGGGTATTGACCCTTTCCGAAGTATAGCCTTGATAATATTTGCTCTTTGACCATCCTTTTTCAAAATAGAATCTTAAACTATCAGAAGAACTTAGAACTTTCTCATATTCCAAAATCATTCTTCTTTTCACCTTAGGAATATTTTTGAATTCATCTGTTTTTTGATCAAAATTAAAAGAAAAAACAGAGCCAAAAAACTCAGGTGTAAAAGAGAGGGTAAAAAGATGATTGTATCCCTCATCCGGTCTTCTTTTTCCACCAAACTTTCTCTGAATCCCTTTGAATCCTAAGGATTGAGATAATTTCATTTTAGAAAAAATCTTATAATCCGCAAAAACTCCAAATTTTTGCATATATACATCTCTTCCCTCAAGGGAGCTTCCATCATAGGATAAAAAGGCGCCCCAGGATAATCTTCTACTTGATTTATAAGTCAGTCTCAAATCGACCCCACCATTCTCCTGCCACCTTTTTTTATATGAGCCTTCTTTTGAGCTTTTTATCAGGACAGAGTTAGCCTTGCTTTTTAATTCCAGCTTTGTTTTGGGGTTAAAAATTTTTGTATATTTAAATCTCTCCTGCCAGGTATAGGTGAGATTGTCCTGGAAAAAATAGAGCTTAAGCTGTGCTGCCTGTCCATTGGGGACAACTGAGATCATAAAGAAGATTAAACCCCAGACAAATATAGTAAAAATTTTCCTCATAGGCATTTCAGCAAACCCCCATAGGAGAGCCTTTATGGCTCTCATTCTGTTCATCGGAGGGATAAACCCTCCGCTACGCGGAAAATCATTTTGATAAATCGCATACTGGAGTGTCAAGCTTTAGCTTGACTTTTATTTTCTGGTAGCCGCCCATATGGGCGTAAATTGTTATCTTCGTCCCGCTTTTAGCGGGACGCCTACCATCATTTCAATATTTCGGACAGACTCTTTGGAAAATTCCTTTTTACTCCCAACTCCGCAAATTCTTTTAAACTCAAAGATTCAGCTCTTCTTTTCGGATCTATTTTTGCCTTTTGTAAGGCAGAAAGAACAACAGATTTTTCCAATCCTAAATTCAAAGATAAAGAATTCAATATAGTCTTCCTTCGCTGGGCAAAGGAGGCTTTGACTATTTTAAAGAAAAACTCCTCATCTTCTAATTCAACCTTCGGCTTTTTCAAAAAAACTATCTTTATAACTTTTGAGAAAACCTTTGGAGCGGGGAAAAAAGAGGTCGGTTTTAACCTGTATAACATCTTCACATCCGAATAAAGTTGAACTGCCAAAGACAAAGATGACCAATCCTTTGAGCCCGGCTCAGCACAGATTCTTTGTGCTACTTCTTTTTGAACCATAAGAACACATAGCTCAATTAACTCTTTTTTCCCCAAAAGTAAAGATAAAACCGGGCTGGTGATCTTATAGGGAAGATTTCCAACGATCTTTATTTTATCATCTTTTGAGCCGAATTTATCCAGATCGATTTTTAAAAAATCCTTGTTTATAATAATTAAATTTTTGTTCTCTTTAAATTTATCCTTAAGGTATTCGCATAGATTTTTGTCGATCTCAACACCAATTACCCTTTTTGATAATTTAACAAGATGTCTGGTCAAAGCACCTTTTCCAGGTCCGATCTCCAGAACCTTTTCATCTTTTTTTAAATCCAAAGCATCAACAATCCTTTTTGCCGCATAATCATTTATCAAAAAGTGCTGGGACAAACTCTTTTTAGGCTTCATCCTATCACCTAAAATTTAGCAAACATCTTAATTCTTCCCTATCACCTACCACCTATTACCTATTACCTAACCCGAACAAATTGAACGCATTTTTCTCAGTGATTTCTTCTACTTCTTGGAAACTTGAATCAGAAAAAATCTCTGAGAGTTTTTCTACTACAAATCTTACATAGGATGGTTTGTTCCTTTTTCCCCTGAAAGGGGCTGGTGAAAGATAAGGGCAGTCTGTTTCTGTTAAGATAAAATCTATTGGGGTATTTTTTGCAATATCTTTTGCTTTTGATTTAGGGTAGGTCAAAGTTCCGTTGAAGGATAGATAAAATCCTAAAGAAAGACCAAAATTTGCTTGCTTTTGGTTACCTGAGAAGCAGTGCAAAACCCCGCCAATTTTTTGCACATCGTTTTTTTTCAGAATGTTTAAAGCATCATCATATGCATTTCTTATCTCTTGATGTCTCTTGACCTTCGGCATACGCATATGCACAACAATCGGGAGATTAAGCTTTTTTGCAAGATCTATTTGCTTTTCAAAAGCTTCTATCTGAATTTTTTTAGGAGATAGATTCCTGTAAAAATCCAGCCCGATCTCCCCTATTGCAACGACTTTTTCGTTTTGAGCTAAAATCTCAAGATTTTTTAAAACACCATCATCCAGAGTTTTTGCATCGTGAGGATGAACCCCAACAGTGGCGTAAACAAAGGGATACTTTTTGGCAAGCTCCAGAGATTTTCTGCTGGACTTCAAATCCACCCCTATATTTATAATCCTTTTCACCCCGGAAGCTTTCGCCTCAAAAATTATCTTTTCCCTGTCAGGGTCAAACTGGGAAAAATCCAAGTGTGCGTGAGTGTCGATCATGGGGAAAATTTAGGGATATAGATTATATTCATATTTAGACATTAAGTATTAGCGACATTGCAACAGAAGAAGCAATTTCATGAGAGGGAAGTGAGATAGACTATTACATATATGCCTTGTTAAAGGAGCTGTTAGTTGACTATCACAATACTTCTCCATAATCTACCTCAATTCCATCGTCAATCTTTCTATAATAGATAATTTTGATGTCTATATGCTCTGGTAATGCAGCTTTAGCCTCATAGGTGTAGGGCTTTATAGACACTGGAACATCCCCTATATATCCATCAATTCCTTTTGACTCTTCATCCTGCTCAGATAAGCGGTAATTAGTTCCTTTTTTCTCAGCGCCTTTCTTTAGTATTGCTTCCTGAAACCTCAATCCCATAAAGGTTTTCACAATCACTAAATCTCTTACCCATTGCTCAACTACGGTTTGGTCAATTTTATCTATTGCGTTCTTTAAATTTTTCAACATTTGCAGTATCTTTTCTGTTGCGTTTCTGATCGCATCAGGTTTTTGTTCCAAATACCATCTTTCCCATTCAGATAAGGACTTCCCTGTGAATTGTTGAATAAGCTCGCTCATTTGACCAACAACTTTTGGTCGTGTCCCTTGTGCGTATTGATTTGCTAAATTGACCAATGGAGCCACATACTTGGGAAACTCAGGCGTTTCTATGTCCAAATATCTCCGGATTTCTTCATTGCTGATTTTCACTTTCATCTTATATCTCAATCAACTATTTGTTTTTGTAAACTTAAAAACTTTGACTTATATTTGTAATCAAATGCACTGTCCACGTCAACCAAACCATTTTTAACCAAATGGGCGTTTAAAAAGGTCTTGTTCCGCAAATAAAGATAGCAAAGTAGGTTGTTTTTCTCATCATATTTTATATTGTCAAACCTCAGAAATACTTTTTGACCACGGGTTTTTTCTCTTAAAAATTGAATAGCCTCTCCGTTTTTCTCTGGTAGCTCTTTTACTCCTAATAATCTAATTTTTAAACCATTATTTAAGACTAATATTTCAGGGTTAATTATCTCTTTCACAGTATAGTATGTTTCCCTCTCGGAATGAGAATTGTCTATCTTTGAACCAAATCTCAATTTTTTTTGGTCAACTTTTTTATCAAACTTTATCGGATCTTTGAAAATATATGGCAATTTTTTAATCTCTTCTTTAAAGTCTATTTTGGCATCTTTTTGTTTGATTATCTCAAAATCCGAAGGACTCTTCGAGTCTCTTGATCGATACCGACTTGCATCTTGAAAAATAGTGTTTTGTTTTAATCCTAATTTTTCCTTTATAACTGGCAAAAATTTTTCTGATATTTCATACCCAATAGAGTTTCTTTTTAGGTTTTTAGCTGCCAGAGATGTTGTTCCACTTCCTAAGAAAGGATCAAGAATAGTATCACCAACAAAACTAAACATCTTGATAAGTCGCCTTGGTAATTCCTCGGGAAACATTGCTAAATGCTTATCCTGTTTTTCACCGGGAAAATTCCAGTGCCCTGTAAAATATTGATTCTATTCTTTCTGGGTTAATTTTGACTGCTCTTTAATTTTTCTACTCACCTTTGGAGGATTTCCATATTTCTTAAAGATTAAAATGAACTCATAATCTAATTTAAGAATCCCACTTCTTGGATAAGGGAAAGAACCCATAACTGTTGCACCGCCAGTAGTATGACAAGTAGTGACCTTTTGCCAGATAATGGCACCCATATAATCAAACCTCACACTTTCACAAAACTTGATTATCTCTGTTCTTATTGGGATAATCTTATATCTTCCATAATAGACAGAACGAGCGAACTGGTCGCCAATGTTAATACATAAACGACAACCCTTATGTAAGACCCTGTGGCATTCATTCCAGACTGAGTTGAGATTGTTGATATACTCTTCATAAGTATCATTGAAACCTATCTGCTTTCCACCTCCATAGTCTTTTAGTTGCCAATAAGGTGGGGAAGTAATGATAAGATGAACGGATTCACTTGAGATTTCTCTCATCCATCTTGAATCACCGATAATTATTTTATGTTTTGTTTTCATCTTATACACTTTAAAGGATTTGGGTTATTGAAAGCCTCGATTTTGCTTAACTTGTTCATATTCGAACTCGGTTCGACTTCTTTTTATGTCCTCCAATTCTCGAAATATCCCCTATAATAAACTCCAATTTTTTTCAAGATAAACAGAAAAAAATAAAAATCAATATTTTTTATTATTTGGTAACCCCCGCACTTTGCGGAATCCCTACAAATCTTCTGGAGTGTAGAGCCCCCCGCAAAAGGCGGGGGATCTACGACTTTAGCTTTACTAAAAAGACTTATTTTGACAAACCGAAAGGTTTATCGTCAATCTCTTGAACCATACGGAGATGTCATCAAGACTCTTCGAACTTCGCATACTCCAATGTTAAATTCTAAAAAGCTTGTAGGCACGAATTTATTCGTGCATTCTTTGCACAGATGAAATCTGTGCCTACAATTTCAATCTCCCCGCTGTTTTCAACACATACAAAGCATCCACTGTTACGAATTCGTTCATATGTCTCTTACTGGTCCCGCCCCAATCAACAAGTGAGCGCCCGGTAGCTTTCTTTTCTGTAACTCGATAATACTTCTTTTCCGCAGGAAACCCACCGTCGGGCAGGCGCTTCGATTCCAAAAGGTCCAGAGCATCACAGCAGCGTTTATCAGAGATAAAACCTGCCTCTGCCATGACCTTTAAACCGAAAAGCATATCATAATGCCAAAAACAAGGATAATGAAATCTTACAAAGTCATCCGATATGATTTTCCCATCTTTTTGCCTCTTGAACATTTTTCGCTTGAGGAAAATCTCCGATGCTTTTTCTGCAGTTTTTTTTGCTTCCCTGTTACCGGTTAGCTTTCCATAAAGGGCTAATGCACGAAGTGGAATAAGGCTTTCATGAAATGACGAATTTATCGCTTTGGGGTTTTTGTCACAATTCCACCCACCATCGGGCCACTGCCATTTTATAAGACGACGTGCAAGCTCATCAGTTCGGGAATCTGCCAAGCCGAGAGTAAGTAGATAGTAAAGCGCATTCCCCTCCTGTGAAGCACATCTTCTCACCCTGCCCTCGATCAATCTTATGCTCTTTTCATGCTTTTTTGAGAAAAGCCACTGGTAAACCTGCGCCCTTAATGGAATGAGTGATTCATCACCTGGGGGATAACCGATCTCTTGATGCATACGCATATCCGCAAGACATGCCAGAACCCAGTGACCACCATACCATTTGGCATAGGGATGAAGTGGTATTTTACCATCCTCCCCTCTTTCAGAAAGAAGCAATTTTACTCTCTGAGACGATTTTATCTTCTGTTGAAGTTTTTTAATCTCAATCGATTCTTTTTCTTTGCATAAAACATTCACCAAAACTTTGAATCTTACAGATGGCTCATCTGATTTGAGTAGCCTGTCAATTATACTGTCCATCATCTCATCTCCTGTCATATATTATCTTTCGCCTTCTATGAATGAGTGAATGGCTGGAAGCAACGGATCATCACCCTTGATCTCCTTAGGATCAATTACGGTAAAATAGGTCTGTTCTGGGTTATATTCACGATATTTTACATTCATGGATACCTCACCTCCTCAAGATATTAACTCTGTTCAAATCATCTGAATAATATATCTTCTTGAAGAAGAAAAGACAACTATTTATGATGTGTTTACAAAACCATAAATCGATCTTTAGAGGGTTTTTCGACGAACTCCCCTGTTAGGTTATCATATTTCCACTATTCAATTTATGTTAAGTAGTTAAAGAAATTTTTTGAAGTAAACTTCCATTCTATCAAAAGCTTTATTTATTATCTCTTCTGGAACACAGAATGATAACCTTAAATGCCCCTCCCCAGTGGGTCCAAAATCTACGCCAGGTGTCGTCGAAATCCTTGCTTCCTTTAAAAGCTTTTCACAAAACACTTTTGAATTTTCACCCTCTTTCAATAATATTTTAGGAAACATAAGATAAGAACCACCAGGCTTCTGGTATTCAAAAACATAATCAAAGTTATCCAACCGTTCGCACAAAAGATTCCGAGCTGACAGATACTTGTTTCTAAATTCTTCAACACAATCCTGTGGTCCTTTTAAAGCGGCAAGGCCTGCATATTGAGAGACCACGGGAGCGCAAATCGAAAATGGAATATGGGCTTTGTTAATCTGAGGAATCAACTCTTCTGTGGCATGTAGATAGCCAATCCTCCAGCCGGTCATGGCGTATGTCTTGGTAAATGTAAAACAACTAACCACATTCTTTTGCACCTCTGGAATCGAGGCAATGCTGAAATGTTTATGCTCATCATAGGTAAAGTATTCATAAGCTTCATCTGTGATAACCATCAAATTATGCTCCAATGCAACCTCAGCTAACTGACGAAGTTGATCCTCGCTGAAAACTGTACCAGTAGGATTGCTTGGTGAACAATATATAATAGCTTTTGTCTTTGGAGTTATGGCTTTCTTAATTTTTTCAATATCCAAAATAAATCCCTCTTTTTCAATGGTCGGAACAAGAATCGGCTTTGCCGAAGCAAAAACAACTTGATTTATATGGGTAGAATATGTTGGGGAGGGCAGAATCACCTCGTCACCCACATCTATCAGAGCCATTACCGCCGTCATTAATCCTTCAATCGCACCGGCGGTTACGAGGATTTGAGAAGGGTTGGCATTTATTTGGTTGTCTCTTCTAAGTTTTTTGACAATCTCTTGTCGCAATTCCAATAGTCCCGGGCTCTCAGAATAAACCATCTACAAGTCCATCCTTGATGGAGGAAATTGCAGCTTTTCTGATATGCTCAGGAGCATTAGAAGTTGGTTTTGCCCAGGATAGGAACGCAACATCTTCTATTTCTTTTGATAATCTCGTCATCTCATGGATTGCAGATTTTGGCATCTGCATAACTCTATCAGATACTTTTTGTTTATTATTCATTTTACATCCTCTTTATTAGTATTCACTTTCTTTTAACATCACAAAATCTCAAGGATTAACTAACAATACTGATTTTACTGTTGGTGTGAACACCAACAGAGAACAAGAGGAATTTTCCAGTTAGCTAACAATACTGACTTTTCTTTTTTGTGTAAAACACAACAGAGAACAAAGGCGGGGTAAGGTACCCCGCCATAACTTGTATTGCAGTATAATATACCCCGACACAACTTCTCAATAACTATTTACTCTTTCTTTTTAAAAAACAGGGGAAACTTTTTCAAAGGGAATATACCTGCATACAGATTTCTCCATCTGCTTTTCGCCTCCGACGGACGGTTACCTCAATTGTTTTCAAGACATTGGCTGCGAAGTAGCGGGTGCCACATTCCTTGCACACGCCTACTGGGACGTTTTTGATAAGAACATATCTTTTACCAACTTTGAGCGGGAGATCGATTATCTTTTCAACTATGGGTCCATCACAGTATTCGCAACGCTCACTCCTCCAAAATCCCATTTTACTTTCTTTTTTCATCTCCTCCTTTGTCCGAATAAGTCTGTTGGGTCGAGGACATCTTTCAGAGTAAATCTTTACCTTCAACTTTTTATTTGTCGGGGTAAGGTACCCCGCCATAACCTAAATCACCCCCATCTTTTTCCCCGCCCTTTGAAAAACCTCCAAAACCCTGTCCATCTGCTCATCGGTGTGGGTTGCGGTATAGCTTGTTCTCAAAAGCTGAGAGCCTGGTGAAACTGCTGGAGAAATTATCGGATTGGTGAATATTCCTTCATCGAAAAGTATCCTCCAGAACACAAAGCACTTCATGTCATCACCAACATATATTGGAATTATCGGAGTCTGAGTTTTTCCGATGTTAAATCCTATCTTCTTGAATTCCTTTTGCATCCTCTTTGTTATCTCCCATAACCTTTTTCTTCTTTCAGGCTCCTCGATTTTCTCGATTTCAAGCTTAATCTTCGCTAGGTCTTGAATAACCGGAGGCCTAAACCAGTAGTCTATATTAAAGAAGTTGGGAATTTCAGGTCTGGACGGATTGAAATAAATGAAATTTATCAACTCATTAGCTGTCTTTGTCAATCGCCGAGGCTCTATAGGCGTGGTTTTGACCCTCGCAAGAAGTAATGCAAGTGGATTCAGATCAATCCCTGCAGAATTTCTGCTGTTCAACATTGATTCCACCAGAACTATTCCTGATCCGCAATAAGGATCTACTACGTTATTGCTTTTCCTGCTATGCTTCAGTATAAATCGATTAGCAATCTGAGGTATCATCATAGCAGGGTAAGGAAGGATACCGTGCACCGAGTACTTTAGTGTCTTCCTCTCGGAAATCCCAAGAGAAATCTTCTCTCTTTTTTTCTAAACTTTGAGCAACATTTTCTCGGCTTAATTTGCGACCCATATACATTCCTCAAAATCACTTAATATTTGCATCGCGAAACTTAAAAATCCCTATCGTTCTACTCAAGTTTAGTTAACAAACTTCAAAGTATCAAGCATTTTTATTATCTGGGAATTTTACCCTATTACATCTTGAGACCTTAAGTAAATTTGTGCCATATTCAAGTCGAAATAAGCCGAAAAACCTATTTTCGTTTTGGTTTGGATGATTTCGATTTATTTTGTTTAAGTTCTTGTTGCTTAGAGGGTTGCTTTTTGTGGGCTTTGGATATAAAAAGCGTCCCCAACCGGATTTGAACCGGTGCTGCCGCCGTGAAAGGGCGGTGTCCTAGGCCGGGCTAGACGATGGGGACGTGTTCGGTTCACGGTATACAGCTTACAGTAAACAGCTTTCCCTTTACTTTTCTGTTTTCTGTGAACTGTTTACTGTCAACCGTCAACGCGCCTAGAGGGACTCGAACCCCCAACTCTCGGATCCGAAGTCCGATGCTCTATCCAATTGAGCTATAGGCGCTTTTTTACCTCAACAATATAATCCTTATCCAAGTCCTTGTCAACTTGTATTTATTTGCGTAGTATCAAGAGATACGAAAATCCCGAAATTTTTTTGGATTTTCATCTCTTAAAATCTTTACTGATTAACTCCAATGGTTTCTTTATAATTGTCGGACAATAACTACATAACTTTGAATTTAAGCCTTATTATCAATTGCTCAAAGCTTTTAAATACTTAGACTTTAACCTGTTGTGAAAGAAAACTAAACATATCCGAAGAATTCATAGAAAAAACTTTTTAAAGATAGTGCCTTTCCAACAAAATAAACCTACTACGTAGGGGAGACCCTCGTGGTCTCCCGCTTTTTGTTGGGAGGGGACAAGCCCCTCCCCTACTGAATAACTTGCATTATTTAATTGGAACAGCACTGGGGTAATTTTTTGAAAAATTAAAGATCAATAAAAACTAAAAACTCTGTTTTACTTGACCTGAAAGCTTTGATTTTGTAAATTGATGGTAAATGATTTCTCTACAGGTAAACAATTTAACCAAATATTTCGACCAAAGAAAAGTTTTCAAGGACTTGAGTTTCATAGTAGAGGATAATAGTTGCCTGGTGGTGATTGGTAAAAACGGCTCCGGGAAAACCACACTTTTAAAAATCTTAGCCGGGCTATATTCTCCAAATGAAGGGGAGATAAAATATAATCTTGGTGGCAAAACCATAAAAAAAGATCAGACAAAGAAGTTTTTGAGCCTGGTTGCTCCTGATCTGAATTTGTATGATGAGTTAACAGCTCTGGAAAATCTTAAGTTCCTCTCGAAAATTCAAAGCCTGAGTTTTGGAGAAGACGACCTTTTAAAAAAAATTCATGACGCAGGATTAAAGAGCAGGGAAAACGATCTGGTTGGCTCATTTTCCTCGGGGATGAAGCAGAAACTTAAAATTGTTTTTGCCCTTTTGAACCAGCCCAAGTTTTTGCTTTTAGATGAGCCAAGCTCAAATTTAGACGAAGATGGTATAGCATATCTGGAAAGGAGAATCTCTGAGCAGAAAAAAAGAGGTATTTTAATCTTAGCCACAAATAATAAAAAAGAGACTGAATATGGAGAGAAAATTCTTTCCCTTGATAATTGAACCTTTGACATTGTTTTCAAAGGAGATAAAATCAGAGCTTCGCACCCGCTATGCCTTAAATGCGGTCTTGATGTTCGCAATTGTTACCCTTACAGTGATAGGCATTAGCGTGGGACAGTATGCTCTTAACTCTAAAATCTTGGCATCTTTGTTCTGGGTTGTTCTGTTTTTCTCCTCTATGTCCGGTTTAGCAAATGTATTTATAAAAGAGGAGGAAAAAAAGACCTCTGATCTTTTGAAACTGGTGGCAAAGCCATCGACTGTTTTTTTAGGAAAATTTTTTTTCAATCTTTTGTTTTTTTTCTTTTTGGAACTTATAATCATTCCTCTTTTCATCTTGCTTTTAGGTCTTGAAATACAAAATTTTTTGTTCTTTTTCTCCGTATTGATTTTAAGCAGTTTAGGATTGGTGAGTGCCACAACCATTATAGGTGCGATAGTCTCTAAAGCCCAGGTGAAATCTGCATTATTTCCAGTTTTGTCTTTTCCAATTCTCCTACCTCTTTTGATCACTGCGATAGACGGAACATACCTCTCGATCCAGAAAATCGGGTTATCCTATAATGCAGATAATTTAAAGTTTCTTTTCTCCTATTTTATGGTCATGCTGGTTTTATCATTTTTGCTTTTTGAATTTATCTGGAAGGAGTAAAACTTTTGTTAAAAATCATAACAGGAATTTTGCTCAGCATAGTCATAATCTTTGCCTTTCTTTTACCTCCGCCTCAAAAAGAGTTGGGTGAGG
>JAUWYR010000074.1 GCA_030615745.1 Candidatus Zixiibacteriota bacterium
TGGTTATCCGAAGGATCAAGAGACCGGAGCTCTCTCCTTGAAAAATTTTTGTAACATGAGCCACCTCCGTTCAATTATGGTTTTATTATCCCATGTTAGTTGATAATTCTGTTACCGATGTAGGTTGATAATACAGTTTATGTTTACCAAATAAACTTGTATGAAGTAAAGCTTTTGCTTTACACTCCAGAGTAAACTATAATCAAATGAATTTGATGAAAAAATCAACTAAAAAATTAAATAGGAGACTGTCAGAGGATTAAAATAATGGTAGCCGCAGGCTCTATTCACACTATGTAGAATCAATCAACCCATCTTTTTTCGTTCTGTGGAGTAATTTTTATAGCTGATTCACCTTCTACCGGGCATTTGGTTTCACATATCCCACAGCCGATACATAAATCTTCTTTAACATAAGGTCTTAAAACAATTCTTTCAGAACCATCGAGATGAACCACTTTCTCCTCTTTTAGCTCGATCGCTTTTTCCGGGACCGGGCACTGCTCTTCGCATACTACACATTTCTCATTTTTATACCAGGGGATGCATCTCGACCTGTCGATATAAGCTAAACCGATCACTGTCTTCTTTTTAGTCTTAACATCTAACGGATGAATAGCTCCGGTTGGGCAGACCTCGGTGCACATTATACAGTTGTATTCACAATATCCGTATCTTGCTACCCCAATAGGGGTCAACAAACTCTCCAATCCACCCTCTAAAAAAGATGGCTGTAGGAATCTCCCCGAGGTTGAGCACACCCTGATGCACTCATTACAGCGAATACATCGATCCAAAAACTCTGGCTCAAGTCTTGCTCCTGGAGGTCGGATCAATCTACTCTTCTGGTTTTTATCCTGAAAACTTGTCTTTAGAATACCAACAGAGAAAAGCCCAGAAGTTATAGAATACAAAAACCCTCTTCTCGAAAGGTCAAAACTTCCTTTTTTTTTCTCTTTTTTGAAATTTATAGAGGTAACATTTTCCGGGCAGCCTTTAACACAATTCCAGCATAAGATGCACTCTGAATCCTTAGTCGATTTAAAATCATCCTGTATTGCATCCATCTTACATATTTTTTTACATTCTGCACAAAGGTTACACTCATTATTAACCTTCCTGCTTAAAATCTGAAACTTCGAAAAAAAGGCATATAAAGCGCCTAAAGGACATAAGTTTCTGCACCAGAACCTCCTGGAGATAAATTCTAAGGATATTATAGCTAAAAGTATTAAAAATATCCAGCCGGAGAATCTAAAAAACGTCAGTTGAGTTGGAATAAATGTAGATGAAAAAAACGCTTGAGTTTTTAATAGAAAATCCTGAAAAATTCCTGTTTTGAACCATAGTCCAAAAATCTCTGTGAAAAAAAGTGTAACAATGGGGAAAACCGATAAAGTCAAACTTCTGCTCAAAAGAGCAATAGGATCTAAAAACCAGACTAACTGGGATGAGAATAAGACTCCGATTAATAAAAATATTAAAATATAATATTTTAAAGTTTGAAGTTT
>JAUWYR010000059.1 GCA_030615745.1 Candidatus Zixiibacteriota bacterium
GAAGGTTTTCATTCAAGACTGAAATCAGATTATCAAAGACACAGAGGTTTAACGGAAAAACACAAAATTCAATACATAAATTGGTACTGTTTCCTTAAAAATCAAATGAAAATAGCAACACTTTAAAACCTTTATACCCATTGCGAGGAGTCCATATGGACGACGAAGCCCCGCCGTTTGCGGGGGCCACGCCCTTCGGGCTCGCAATGACAAAATACATACTTTTTCAGAGCTCTATATATAATAAGTTGACACCAAAATCTTTTTATGCTATTTTTTAATCTATGAAAAAACTAACTCTGCAAAAAGTTTCAAAAAAAAGATGGATGAGAAAGGACCAAAAGTTAGTGGAGGTTTCGATATGAGAAGACTCTCTTTATCATTAATTGCTGCAATACTTTGTTTGACTTTTTTGCTTTTTGGATGTGGAAAGGAAACGAAAAAAACTTTCCCGCAAGCTTTTCAAGACAAGATAGTTTTTGTTTGTGGGGATAATCTGTGCACTATCAACCCCGATGGTTCAGATTTGAAGGTAGTAGCTTCTTCTAAAAGAAGAGGTGCATTTTCAAGACCATCCTGGTCTTCTAACAAAGAGATGATAGGTGCAACAGTCTATGTCCGAAAAACACCTCAGATTATTTTGGTCAACTCCGATGGCTCGAATCTTGATACACTCGGTCTGCCAGCTGAGCTTGAAGAAAAAATAGAGCATCCACGCCGAGCTTTACCAAAAAAAAGAAAGAAAAGCATATATTTCCGAGGTTGGACTAAGGGAGATAACCTTATGTTCTCCTCAGGAGCGTTTGAGGGTTCAAGGATCGGTGTGATGAACACCAAAGGAGAGATCAAAAAGGTATTGAGGGGCAATTATCCTCATAGTTTCGGGGATAAAATTGTCTATTTAGGTTATAGTTATACAGAAAAAGGATTGGGAACTGATATATTTGTCTTTGATTTTAAAACAGGAAGAAATTTTAACTTGACCGGTGACAGAAAAATCGAGTATTATCTTCCAGTTGGTTCTCCTGAAGGTGAAAAGATTGCATTTGGATTTACTCCCCGTGGGGAGAAAGGTGAGCTCTGGGTTATGAACTCAGATGGGACAGGAAAGAAAATTCTGGCTAAAAGGGATAAGGATTATGTGGGCACTTCTATCAGGACAATTGAGTTTTCACCTGATGGTAAAAAGATTCTGTTTGTCCCGGACAATGGAGGCAAAAGTGAGATTTATGTAATAAACACAGATGGCACTAATTTAAAAGGTATAACTGGAAAGGTAGCTTTTGGCAGAGGCGGAGCCAGCTGGTCTTCTGATGGAAAAAAAATCGTTTTCACATCTAACAAAGATGGTAATGAAGAGCTTTACATAGTCAACGCTGATGGAACCGGACTTAAAAGATTAACCAATAACGATATTAAAGACTGTTATCCGGATTGGTAAAGTCAAATTATGAACTCAAAATCTCTTGATGCTTCCGCAGAAAAAATAAAAAAAATCTCTAAGCTTTTAAACAAAGAATATGGTGAAAGGATTTGGAGACCAAGTGGCGACCCTTTAAAAGTTTTAATCGGAACCATTCTTTCACAGAACACCTCGGATAACAACAGCCACCAAGCCTTTAGAAATCTCAAAAATAACTTTAAAAATTGGGATGATATAAGGAAAGCACCCACAAAGAGAATTGAAAAGGCTATAAAACACGGGGGATTAGCCAGAATAAAAGCGAAAAGGATAAAAGATATATTGAATCGGATACACAAAGATAATCATAATACAAGTCTAAGTCATTTGAAGAAGATGGAAACCCAAAAGGTGATCGAATATTTAAAAAGATTCAAAGGAGTGGGTGAGAAGACCGTTGCCTGTGTTCTTTTATTTTCCTTAGGGCGACCAATTATTCCGGTGGATACTCATGTTTTGAGATTGTCCAGAAGATTGGGTCTCATTCCAAAAAAGACTGAGCCGAAAAAAGCCCACCAAATCCTTCAAAAACTTGTTCGAAAAAATTTAGTTTACTCATTTCATCTGAACCTGATCGAACATGGAAGAAAGATATGCAAGGCTAAAAATCCAAGGTGTGATGAGTGTGTTTTATTTGATCTATGTAAGGCTTTTGAAAAAATAAACTTTTTAAAAAAAGGAGAGCCATCTTATGCCTAAAATTAATATCAATGAGGCGATGAAAAAGATTAAAAAGCCTTTTGAGCCTCTGCATTTGGTGGATGTGGGTGATTATAACGTTTATCTGGTTGAGCTTTTAGGTGAATATAAACGTCACAAGCATCCATTTGATGAGTTTTTCTACGTAGTTAAGGGTGAGATACAGATCGAGCTCGATAAAAAGACTGAGAAGCTTAAAGAAAAAGAGGGTCTTTTAGTAAAAAGAGGAGAGTTTCATAAATCCAAATCCAAGAAAAGGTCTGTGGTGATGATGTTCGAGAAAGCAGGTCTCAGCATGCAGTTCAAATAGGATGGATAACGTCAATATAATAAGACCCGGATTTATTGCCCCTTTGTTTGAACTTTTTGATTCAGAAGGGGAAAAAATCAATTTAGCTTCCTTTTTTGGGGAAAAGATAGTTGTTCTGGTCTTCTTTTCCAGTTTAAAAGAAAACCAGGATTTTTTAAAGCTATTTCAAGAAAAACTTAGAGAGATAAGATTAAAAGGTGGGGTAGTTTTAGGGATAAGTGGAGTTAGGAAAAGAGAGTTGAGAAAAGAGAAAGAGAAATTAAATCTCGAATTTCCCCTTTTATGTGATAAAGGTTTTTCGGTTATATCCCAGTATGGGGTAAAGGATACATCTTCTGAAAAAGGTCTTTGTTATCCTGCGGTCTTTATAATCGACAGAAATGGATTGATTCGCTACAGGAAAGTCTGGGTAGAGAAAAATTTCAAGCCGGACTTAGGGGAGATACTTTTCACTTTAGATGAATTGATTTAACGATTTTTTATTCGTATAGAGGTAGTGTATCTCATTATGGTTATAAGACCTGTAAGTTTCTTGAACGCTATTGCTTATCCAACAAAATAAACCTGATACGTAGGGGAGACCCTTGTGGTCTCCCACTGGTAGTTGGGAGGGGACAAGCCCCTCCCCTACAAAAAAATCCGAAGGATCTTGACGATTTGCATTATTTAATTGGAATAGCACTTTTTAAAAATATTTGCTTTTAAAATGGAATTTGATATATTAGAAAAGGTGGAAGCGGATAGGATCTGGTGGTCCTTGCGGACTTCAAATCCGTTATCCCGGCTCTTTTTGAGTCGGGAGGTGGGTTCGATTCCCACCCCTTCCGCCAAAAGTATTTTTTGTAGGGACAGGTCAAAAGACCTGTCCTTGACTGATTTCATCTTTTTATATTGATTATGAGCCAAAAAGAAAAAAATCTGTGTCCGTCGGGTCCCCTGACCCGACGGGAACTCCCCTTTTGGGTCAGCCTGCCCGTCCAGGGGGGACCCAAAAGGCACTGGATTAAGATAATGGTAGCCGTCCCGTTTCAGACGGGGCGAAAATCTAACATTTATTTTTAATAACTAACGCCCATATGGGCGGCTACCAGGTTTTAAATTATGTCAGAAAAAGAAAAAATAAAACTCACAGCTTATGCCTCGTCATTTGGGTGAGCTTCCAAATGTAGTCCGGAGGACACGATGCAGGTTCTGCATCATCTGAACAAAGTCGATGACCCCAATGTTTTGGTCGGCTTTAACGCAGTTGATGATTGCGGTGTATATAAACTTACAGATGATTTAGCTTTAGTTCAAACAGTTGATTATTTTCCTCCGGTTGTGGATGACCCTTATGATTTCGGTGCCATCGCCTGTGCCAACTCTTTATCCGATATTTATGCTATGGGTGGAAAACCAATTTCTGCTTTAAATATTGTTGGATTTCCGTCTAATAAGCTTCCTTTAGAAGTCTTGGAGGAAATTTTAAAAGGTGGGTCTTTTAAGGCTAAAGAAGCAGAAGTTTCAATAATCGGAGGTCACACAATTAAGACAAAAGAGCCCCTTTATGGTATGTCGGTTACCGGAGTGATCCATCCGCAAAAAATCGTTAAAAATAGTGGAGCTGAAGTTGGGGATGCTTTGATTTTAACCAAACCTCTTGGAATCGGGATAATAACCACCGCGCTCAAACAGGGAAAAATCTCTTCAGATGTTGAAAAAAATGTAACAGAGATAATGACTACTTTGAATAAAAATGCTTCGGAGGCAATGGTAGAGGTTGGAATAAAAGCTTGCACAGATATTACCGGCTTTGGTCTTCTTGGTCATCTATGGGAGCTATGCTCCTCCTCTGGTGTAGGAGCGAAAATCTATCTTTCGAGGATTCCAACGATAAAAGAGGTCTGGGATTTTGCTTCGAAAAAAATTATTCCTGGAGGAACATTGGCAAATCTAAAATTCGTGGAGGATAAGGTGGTCTGGGAGGAAAGGATAAGCGAGGATGCAAAAATTGTCCTAACTGATGCTCAGACCTCAGGTGGACTCTTGATATGTTGCCCTGAGGATAAAAAAGAAAGGCTTTTGGATCTTTTAAAAGAGAAAAATGTTTCAAATTATAATATAATAGGAAAGATTTTAGAGGATAAAAGATGCAAGATAAAAGTGGAGATGTGAAATCTAAAAAGTTAAGAACTCTTCCTCAGATCGAGAAGATATTACAAACTCCTGCCTTAAAAAAATTTATTCAAAATCACTCTCAAAAAGCAGTTGCAGATGTAGCCAGAGAGATTGTAAATTTATTCAGAAAAAATATCTTGAAGGGGAAAGAGAAAGTATCGGAAAAGAAAATCCTTAAAGAAATTCAAAAAATTCTTTTGGAAAGACAAACCCTACCCTTAAAAGCGGTTATAAATGGAACCGGGGTTATCATTCACACAAATCTGGGCAGAGCACCTCTCTCAGAGGATACAATTAAACATATTTCAGATATTGGTAAAAATTATTCAAATCTCGAATTCGATTTACTCAAAGGTAGGAGGGGAGAAAGAACATCCTTTCTGGAGAATCTAATCTGCGAGTTGACAAAAGCTGAAGGAGCATTGGTTGTCAACAACAACGCTTCTGCAGTTCTGTTGATTTTGGCTGGGTTAGCTAAGGGAAAAGAGGTTTTGGTCTCAAGAGGTGAGCTTGTTCAGATAGGAGGAGGCTTCAGAGTTCCTGAGGTGATGGAAGAGTCGGGTGCTTTTCTAAAAGAGGTTGGGACAACTAACCAGACCTCGGTTAAAAACTATGAAAATAACATAAATGAGAATACCTCTTTAATCTTAAAAGTTCACAAAAGCAACTTCAGGATGGAAGGATTTGTTGGTGAAGCAACGTTAAAAGAGTTGGTCAATTTAGGCAAAAAGTATAATATCCCTGTTGTCCAGGATTTAGGAAGTGGCTGTTTTTTGAACTCAGAGGATTTCGGATTAGCCCATGAGCCAACTCCATTTGATTCTATTAACTCAGGGGTTGATCTGATCTCATTCTCAGGGGATAAGCTCTTAGGAGGACCACAATCTGGAATAATTTTGGGGAAAAGGAAATACACAGATTTTTTAAGAAAAGATCCCCTTTATCGCGCCCTAAGAGTTGATAAACTGATAATCTCAGGATTGGAAAATGTGATTTTGACCTATCTAAAAAAAGAAGCTACCAAAAAAATACCGGTGTGGCAGATGATAAGCATACCCTTAAAAGACTTGAGAAAGAGAGCTTTAGAAATACAAAAAGAGTTAAAAAAATCTAATATAAAACTCAATATTTTTGAATCCAAAAGCACAGTGGGTGGAGGTTCTCTGCCCGGCGAGACTCTGCCTACAATTGTTATTTCAGTGGACTCGAAAATATCACCCCACATTCAGGCACAGAATTTCCGAAATCAAAGTCCACCCATTATTGGAAGAGTCGAAAAGGATAAGTTCATTTTAGATTTGAGGACGATCTTCCCCCATCAGGATGAGGAAGTCTTGCAATCTGTCAAAAAAATTTTTTCAAAGTAATTAAAGGATGTTTGTTTTGGGAACAGCTGGTCATGTTGACCATGGGAAGTCAGCTTTGGTTAAGGCTCTAACAGGGATCGATCCCGACAGGCTTCCTGAGGAGAAAGAAAGGGAGATGACCATAGATTTAGGGTTTGCCTGGCTTTTTTTTCCAGATGGTAAAGAGGTGGGGATAGTCGATGTGCCAGGGCATGAGAGGTTTGTAAGAAATATGATCTCTGGTGTGGGAGGAATCGATGCGGTCTTGTTTGTCGTAGCAGTTGATGATGGCTGGATGCCCCAGTCAGAGGAGCATCTTCATATCATAAGGCTTTTGGATATTAGATATGGGATTGTGGTTTTGACCAAGATAGATTTAGTAAAAAAAGATTGGCTTTCTCTGGTAGAAGAAGATATTAAGCAGAAGCTCAAAGGGACTTTCTTAGAGAATGCACCTCTGGTCAAAACCTCATTTGTTGAAGGTACTGGGATTGAAGAGTTGAGGTCTCAAATTATGGATTTGATAAAAAAGATTCAGCCGAAAAAAGACCTCGGAAAGCCGAGAGTTTTTGTGGATAGAGTATTCACTATGTCAGGAAGGGGAACAGTTGTAACAGGGACACTCATAGATGGGTCTTTATCTTTAGATCAGGAGGTGAAGATTTTACCTCAGGGTCTTTTTTCGAGGGTCAGGGAGCTCCAAACTCATAAAAAGAAAAGGGAAAGAGTTGAACCTGGAACAAGGGTGGCAATGAATTTAGCTGGTCTGGAAAAATCTGAGATTAAAAGAGGGGATTTGGTGACAACTCCTGATTTTGAGAAAACTACACTTCTGGTTGATACCAGGGTGCAGATGATCTCATCCTCCCCATATCCATTAAAACATAATCTTGAGATTTTATTCATTTTGGGAACAACTGAGCTTTTGGGAAAAGCAATCCTTTTAGAAAAGGATATACTCAAACCGGGCGAGGAGAGTCTGGTTCAGTTCAGGTTCAAAAAGCCTTTGGTCCCCAGAGTTGGAGACCATTTCATCCTAAGGCTTCCCTCCCCTCCCACAACCATAGGTGGAGGTGTGGTTTTAGATATAGAGACAAAGAGACATAAAAGAAAAGACCCGAAATTTCTTGTTTATCTTGAAAGGAGAGCCTCTCTTAGACTCTCTGACCTTATATTATCGGAGTTGGAAAAGTCTGAGTTCGTCTTAACAAGAAATTTACTTAAGGAAAGTCTTTTCAGTCAAAAAGATGTCGAATCTGAGTTGAAAAACTTAGAAAAGCAAGAAAAAGTGATTTTAAAAGAGGAGATGGCAATCGATTCAAAAAGATTCGAAAAGCTTTCTGAGATGATAGTTGAAAAAATTAGGGAAGAACACACAAAATATCCTTTTAAACCGGGATTGAAGCTATCAGATTTAGGCTCAACTGTCAAAGCAAATGGGAAATTTTTAGATTTTGTGATCAAAAGTTTGATAACTGAAAAAAAGATAGTTCAAAAAGAAGCCTACCTTTCTTTTTTAGACCACAAGCCCAAGCTGACACAGGAACAGGAGAGAATAGCTTCAGAGATTTTGAAAAAATTTGAGTCCAAACCAAAAGCACCTCCAATAAAAGATGAAATCATAACTTGTGGTAAAGAGCACAAAGAGGTCTTTTCCTTTCTTATTCAACAGGAAATTATAGTCGAGCTTGGCTCAGGAATACTTTTTTTAAAAAAGGATTTTGAAAAAATTCAAAAGAAAGTCATAGATTTCATCAAAGAGAATGGTCCCTCCACTGTAAGCCAGATAAGAAAACATCTGGAAATAACCAGAAAATATGCAGTTCCCATCTTAGAGAAATTAGATCAATTGAAAATCACCAAAAGAGATAGGGACAAAAGAGTCTTAGCTTAAAACCTATGAGTGGATTGATTCTTTTAAATGGAAAAATCTATACAATGGATGGGAAATTTCGAGTTGTGGAGGCGGTCGCCTGTTTGGATTCTAAAATAATTGCCTTAGGAAAAAGTGATGATATGAAGAATTTTAAAAAAAAAGATTTTAAAATTTATGACTTAAGGGGGAAAACTGTGCTCCCTGGTTTTATAGATTGTCACACCCATTTCCTCTATTTCGCCTCAACTCTCGATACTCTGAACCTTTCCGGGGTGAAGACTTTTGCCACGCTCAAATCGAGGATCAAAGAGAAATTAAAAAATTTAAAACCGGGTGAGCTTCTTTTTGTCAAAGGGTGGGATAAAAATCTTTTCAAAGACCAGTCCATTTTTAATAAAAAGACTCTGGATAAAATCTCTGTTCAAAATCCAATAGCCATCTTCTCAAAAGATCAGCACACCTTCTGGGTGAACTCAATAGTTTTAGAGATGGCTGAAGTCGACAAAAAAAGAAAATACTTTGCTCCAGAAAAGATTGAAGAGGATCAAAAGACAAAAAAACCAAAAGGGATATTAAGGGAGGATGCCACAGAGCTTATTCTGCGTTTGATTAAAAAAGTTCATCAAAAAAAGCCAAAAGACCTATTTGAAAAAGCAATATCTATTGTTCATCGAAATGGTATTGTTGGAATCCATGATTTAGGCGGAGAAAATACACTTGCAAATTACCAGACTTTTCTTTCTTCAGGAAAGCTTAAATTAAGAGTCTATGTCACAATCCCTCAGAAAAATCTTGATAAAGCATTAGATTTAGGAATGAAAACAGGTTTTGGAAATGAGTTTTTAAAAGTAGGTGGGGTAAAACTTTTTGCTGATGGTGCCCTTGGTTCTCAGACTGCTTTAACCTTCGAACCTTATTCAGGGAGTGAAAATAATTATGGAATTGAGGTTACATCTGAGAAAGATTTGAAGATTTTAGTAAAGAAAGCCAATGGTTCTGGGATAGGTGTGGCAATTCATGCAATTGGTGACCGTGCGGTTTCTCAGTCTTTGAATGCTTTGGAAAAGTGCGGGAAAAAATCTTTGCGAAACAGAATCGAGCATATTCAGTTAGTTCATCCAAAGGATTTAAAAAGGTTTGCCCAACTAAAAGTTATAGCATCGGTTCAGCCGATTCATTTAACCTCAGATAGAGATATTGCGGAAAAATATTGGGGTAAAAGGTGCAAATTCGCATATCCTTATAAGACCCTTTTAAAAAATGGTGCCACATTGGTTTTTGGCTCGGATATGCCGATAGAGGGTTTTAGCCCTTTAAAAGGAATCTATTCAGCTGTAACCAGGAAAAAAGAAAGGGAGAGAAAAGACTCCTGGTATCCTGAACAGAGAATCTCAGTCAAGGAGGCTGTTTATGCTTACACCTTGGGCGCAGCTTATGCTTCAGGTGAGGAGAGAATAAAAGGGTCAATCGAGCTCGGTAAATTAGCTGATTTTGTGATTTTGTCCGAGGATATATTTGAAAATTCTGCGGAAGCATCAAGAGATTTTGAAAGGATTTTGAAGACGAAGGTTTTGGCAACAATTTTTGATGGTAGAATCGTTTTTGGGTTTATGTAAATTTCTAATTTCTTGAGATAGAAGGAGAAGGGGTATATTCTGTTAGGTGTTTAAAAAAATAAAATATAAACATCTAGCCCAGGAGGATATCCGAAGGATGTTTCGCATACCTTATGAAAGAGTTAGGTTTTCTGGAGGATAAGATAACAGGAGGATGGGATTTTGTCAAGAGTCATGGTAGTGAGGTGGATTTTTGGGAGGGTATAAGGGAGCGGGTTTTAAAGAGGATAAAGATGGTATTAGGGGGGTATTGTTGGATGAGGTTAAGGGTGTGGTGGGCTGTGATAGGTATGAGCGGAGTAAGGAGAGGAGAGCTTGTCCGAAGGATCAAGAGATAAGTTGGACCCCCTCGGTATGGAAAAG
>JAUWYR010000028.1 GCA_030615745.1 Candidatus Zixiibacteriota bacterium
CTTTTCCATACCGAGGGGGTCCAACTTATCTCTTGATCCTTCGGACAAGCTCTCCTCTCCTTACTCCGCTCATACCTATCACAGCCCACCACACCCTTAACCTCATCCAACAATACCCCCCTAATACCATCTTTATCCTCTCTCCTTCTATCTCAAGAAATTAGAAATTTCCACACTACAATTTACATAAACTAGAATTGTTTGTTTTTTAAAGTATTTGATAATAAAAAAGGTTTAATGAGAGATTCATAAGTTGACGTGTTTAGATCCGGTTAGGGATTATTTTGCGTATGCATCAAGAGATAGGCATTTTTTAAGTAAATCTTTTGTCTTCTTTAACTGATCTTTTAGCCTTTTCTCAATATCCTTATCCAATCTATAGGATAATATCCTCTCACACTCGTCCTTACACTCCTTTTTCTTTTGAAGCTTAAAGTAAGATTTGGCTATCCTGTATCTGCATTCTATGGTATTTATATATCTGCTTTTGTCAGGATTTCCTATTTTTTCTATAAGTTTCTGATAATAATAAATCGAATTCACCCAATCTTTTTTCAAATAATAGGCTTCAGCTATTGGCCATAAGAAAAGCTTGGTTTGAGGATACTTTTTGTCCATCTTTTCAGCTAATTTTATGGCTTTTCCAAAATGTTTTTCTTCAATGTAAATCCAGATCAAACCGTAGTTTGCTGCCTCTTTCGAGTAGATGCTTTTCTCTCCTGCTATTTTTAGCTCCTCAATTCCTCTTTTTCTCTCATCTTTAAAGAAAGGAAGAAAATGAATCGGCTTAGTTATTACACTTGTCCAGTAATGATAAGAACCTAAGCCCACATAACAATCATAAAATGTTGAATCGAGCTTAACTGCTTTTTTTAGTGCTGATTTAGCCTTCAAGGCATATTTGAATCCTTTCCATAACCTACCTCTTTTACCCTCATAGATAGCTAATGCTCCGTATGAGTTTCCGAGATAAAAATGCGCCCAGATGTCAGCTTCATCTTTTTCTATCCTTTTTTCAGCCAACTCTATCGATTTTCGCATATTTTTAAAGAAATCTCTTCTTTTGAAAGCTGAAGCATAATCTGTCATCTGCATCTGGTAGGATGAGCCTAAGAAAAAATAGCCTGCTGGGTCTTCTGGTCTTTGAAAAATTATCTGGTTAAAATTTAGTTGAGCTAAATCATAATCTTCTTTAATAGTCGCATCTATTCCATCCAAAATAAGTTGCTCTATATCTTGAAATTCTGAGTTTTTTTGATTGTTTTGAGCTGAGATGCTATGAATATAAAAAAGAAATTGCGTATGCATCAAGAGAAAAGATATGAAAATAAGCAATATCGGTTTTGTTAACACTCTCACTTCGAGGATATCCTTTTCTGGATTTTCTTTTTTAGTTTTTTTGCTTCCTTTATGATCGGCTTAGCATAATCGTTATCTTTAACATTTTCTTGATTAGCTAAAACGAATCCGAGTTGCTCAACAGATTTTTTGTAATCTTTTCTGTAAAAGAAAATCTCCGCCATCCAGAATCTACACTCCACCTCAGCGGTCAAGTCATAATAAGGTGATTTTTTGAAATTGTCCAAAAGCTTTTTGTAAGTTTCCATAGCTTCATCCCATCTTAAAAGTCCCATATAAGCCTGTGCAGACATCCACAGTCTGAAAGGGGCATCCTCTTTCACACTTTTAAGCTCTTCGCTTAATTTAAGAGCTTTGTCATATTCTTTTTCCTCATTATAGACCCTTAAAAGGGAGTATTTAGCTTCTATAGGTGAATATTTCCCCTTCTCAACTGCTAAGTTGAGCTCGTAAATCCCCTTTTCTCTCTCATCTCCGATAAATGGGAGCCAGGAGAGAAGTTTTGCTTTAATGCTCCCCCAATAGTGATAGGAACCAAGACCATAATAGGCATCGTATAGGGTCGAATCAAGCTCTAATGCTTTCTCTAAAAGTGGCTTAGCTCTCCAGGCATCTCTGAAAGCACCCCACCAGTTTCCTCGAAATGAACGGTAGATTCCTCTATAACCATAGGTCCCCCCTAAGTAGAAGCACATTTCTGCTGAATCATTATCTTTTTTCAACTTTTCTTTTCCCTTCTCGATAGCTAAGTCCGCATAGTGCTCGAAATCAGACTTGTAGGTCTCATTTCTATAATTATCTATCAATGTTTGATATGATGCCGCGATGAAAAAATAGCCGATTGGCTCATCTGGATAAAAATCTATTATCTTTTTGAACTCAGCTATTCCCTCATCGAATTTATCCTGCTGAACAAGATAAATTCCTTTAAAAATGATTGGGTCGAGCTTATCAGAAAGCTCCATTTTTGCCTGTAAATTTACTGCTGAAAGAAAAAATATCCAAAAAAATAAAAATATCTTTTTTTTCATAATTTTCATAGTTCAACTCTTCCAGCTATAAGGTCTTTTGTTAATTTATCGACCTCTGCCTTTTTGGATTTTTTTGTTATATCACACAGAAAGTGGAAATAATCCTCCATAAAAGAATAGGTTGAAATCTTTTCCCCTATATCTGAGGTTATCTCGGTTTTTTTCAATAGGTCAAACCATCCATACCTTTGAGTGGTGATAGTTTTTATCTGATACCAAAAAAGTGTTTTCCCCTTTTCTTTTTTCAAAATTCGTTTTTTAAAGGAGATTCCTTGTTGGTCTAATTGGAAGAGATGATTTTTGCGGTCAAGAAGGGTGAAAAGCAGAACTATAAGAGCCAGAAGACAAAAGATCACACTTAGGATAATAGAGTGGGTCAAGCTGATAAAAGCTAAAAGCAGAAAGATAAAGACCACAACTCCGAAGACAATCCTCATCTCTGTTCCGTAGTATCTATATTCAATAGAGTACTTATCCATATCTTTTTTCTGAAACTAATTTAACAAAAACGAAAAATCAAGAGGTTTTATTGAGATTTAAGACATCACCCGGTGTTTTTGTTAAGTATCGGTCTTAAGTTGAGAATGATTAAAGAGTTGGGATAGATTTTCTAAATTGTTGGGGCAGGGGTTGAACCCCTGCCCCAGCGTAGAAGAAAAAAAATTCTTTTGGCTTATTTTAGCTGATGTTGCTATTGTATAAATTTCTTTTTAGTGATAAGGCAGAAGCCTTGTCCCCACATTTTTATTTTGAAAATGATTCTGAAAGATTGTAACGAGCATTTTTTGTTAGTTACATGTTTAATTGGAAAAAGTATTGATTTTAATAATTTAGTTATTAATTTACATGGCGTGAATTCTAATGGTTGTATAATTAAGGGCAAAAACTTGACCCAAGCTTGGATTAAAGCACTGACACACATTATTGAAAACAGAGGGGAATGTCTAAACTTAATGGTGCAGATCGTAAACCCGAAAAGGACTCAATCACTTATTGACAAGAAATATGATCGTATTGTAAAAAAATATAGGCTTCTCAACACGAAAAACGTCGCAAATACAATATTTCCGCAGCGTCTGTATGAGATAGTGAACAAGAACAGAGTTAAGTTATATGAGAAATACAATAATAAGATGTACCCAAAGATTAAAACACGATGGGGAACATATTTTAAGCGAATGATTGATTGGCCCTTTGTTGAGAAGGAAACAGAGATAAATCAATTAGAATTCATTATCTCAAGGTTAATAGACCGCAAAAGAATCTATAGACACGCTTACACCATACTTATATGTTCACCCGAACGAAACTTTGGACAGCCTGTAGGTGCGCCATGCTTAAATTATTTAACACTACAGATAGACTCAAAAGACAAAAGAATTAGCATGCTTGCGGTATACAGAAATCAGGATTTTATACGAAGAGCTTATGGGAATTACATTGGTTTATCCAATTTACAAAGCTTCATTTGTGAACAATCAAAATTTAAAGTTGGGTGTCTGACAATACTTTCATCGCATGCTTACATAAGTTCATCTCCTAGTCGGAAGGAATTGGAGAAATTTATTAAGGAGATAAAGTGAGCCTCTATGGACCTCCATATCGACTAGCTGAGTTAAAAGTGGAAGTTACGCAGACTTGCCCCCTCGGTTGTATCCACTGTTCCTCTCTTTCAAATCCCAGTAAATCGCAGCAATTAGAAGAAGAGAAAGTTAAGGAAATTATATCTGACGCTGTCAAGCTTGGTGCACAGGAAATTGCATTCTCCGGCGGAGAACCGCTCACTTGGCAATCCATTTATGAGGTAGTGAATCATTGCCTGAAACTCGGAGTAAAATCGACTATTTACACGACAGGAATCAGTTCTACTGATTTGAAGGATGATGCTTCATTTTTCGCAAAGGAATTGAAGAGATCGGGATTAGGTAGAGCGATTTTCAGCCTTCATGGAGCAAGCTCTGGAACACATGAGATAACAACTCGCGTCGCCGGATCCTTCGATGCCACCATAAGATCAATTGAGATATTTAACAAGTTCAAAATTTTCTGTGAGTTGCATTTCGTTCCATTAAAAAATAACTATAAAGAATTGAGGAATCTTGTTGATCTTGCATCAAATCTTGAAATTAAGAAAATCAGTCTACTTAGGTTTGTGCCACATGGCAGGGCGACTTTATTACATAATATTGAACCGTTATCAAAAGAGGAAAGCTTTGAACTAAGGAAAGAAATAATTAACATAAAAAAGGTTGACATTAGATTGGGTTCTCCATATAATATATTGGCTTTGGAAGCAGCTGTTTATTGCAAAGCCGGAATAGACAGGTTAATAATCAATCCATATGGCAATATTTATCCGTGCGATGCATTTAAGAACATACACGTAGAAGATGATTATGTATCTGTGCTGTATCATCCGTTAAGTGTCATATGGGAGAAGTCCGAATATCTGAATAAAGTAAGGAATTGCTTAAGAAGCGGGTATGCCCAAGTTTGCAAAAGTTGTGATCAATTAGCACAGTGTAAGTCTGGATGTTTAGCCCAGAAGGTCATAAAAAACGGAACGTTCAAGAAAGATAAAGACCCTGATTGTCTTTTTCAATAGGTGTCGGTTATGAAAAAAGAGGATAAATTCTCAATATTAATTGATGCGGTCACCCATTGCCGCTTATGCCCTCGGCTGTCTACCCGTTCAAAAATATTGAGCAAGAATAATGGAAACATCTATTCAAAAGTAATGTTTGTTGCTGAGGCTCCGGGTAGGCGAGGCGCTGATAGAACTGGGATTCCTCTTTGCGGCGATGTTTCGGGGAATAATTTCCAAAAGCTACTCGATTCCATAGGTTGGGGTAGGGACGATATTTTCATAACCAATGCAGTATTATGTAACCCTCGAGATGACGGTGGAAAGAATGATACACCTCAAAGACAAGAATTAGCTAATTGCTCATTGTTTCTAAGAATTTTGATTGAGATAGTAGATCCTGAATGCATAGTGACATTAGGTCAAAGGGCTTTAGACTCGCTGAAAATTATCGCACCACATACAATAAACCTGGGGGAAAATGTGAGGCAAGTTATACCATGGTGTAAAACACGTGTAATTCCGTTATATCATACCAGTCCTAGAGCTATGATTAGGAGAGGATTTTATCAGCAACTCGAAGATTTTTATTTTCTCAAGAAGGAAATAACAGATAAACATCCGAGGAAACGAGTTAAACTGCAGGTTCCTTATCAGAAAGCGCTGTTTGAGGATGTTAAGCCTACGAAGTTCCAAAAGCTGGTTGTTTTACTTTTGAAGCAGATACATAAAATATCAAAATTTAAGCTAACGAAGCTTATTTATCTTATCGATTATGAAAGTTTGAAATTGCGAAAGAAACTGATAACCAATGCTTTTTATGTAAAGGGGTTTGATGGGCCTATTCAAACAAATCTCTCACCTGAATTATCTAAACTTGAAGGCAGGGAAATTAAATCCACTTTTTACAGACGCAAACCTTATGTAGAACTCGGAATCAAGCCCCGGTTCGAACCTGACTTTGAGAATGAAGAGTTAGAAATAATCGCTAAAGTTCTCAAAAAGTATAAAGACAAAAGTGATAAAGAGCTTAAAACCGTTACATATTTGACTCTGCCAATGAGAAGACTTTTGCGATTAAGGCGAGCCACTAAGAGCACATCTGGGAATTCTCTTTTCAGCTTAGAAGATTTTAACAAGCAATAAATCTTGGACAGACCTGAAGGTCTGTCCCTACGTCTGAAGTGGCTTTTTCCACTTAAATTTCAAGTTGATTTTAAGAAAATTCCTATTAAATTCAAGTTAGCTGAGATTGTGCTATTAGAAAAAGTTGCTTTACTTTTTAAACTTTTAATTGTCGCAGGCGAAAAGAATTAATTAAAATACTTGACTTTTGGAAACAGATAGGATAAAATAGAGAAAACATTTAAGAACTTTTGCGTATGCATCAAGAGACAGGTAATAAGAGACCGGAGGCAACAAAAATTTATACCCATGTTTTAAAAAAAGATATAGCCTACATCAGGATTTTTCCGGATAAGATTTTTAGCGAAACTTTTTGTCGCCTTTTAAAAATATGAATAAGGAGTCTAAATGAGAATACTTCTCGTTTATCCAAAGTATACAGACACCTTCTGGAGTTTTAAGCACGCCTTGAAATTTGTCTTTAAAAAAGCGAGTAGCCCAGCCCTGGGGTTATTGACTGTGGCTGCGATGCTTCCTGAAGAGTGGGAGAAAAAACTCATCGATATGAATGTAGGGGCTTTGAAGGATAAAGACCTTAAATGGGCTGATTTTGTTTTTATCAGCGCTATCTCTATCCAGAAAGAATCTGTAAAGGAAATCATCTCAAGATGCAAAAAAATAGGTGTTAAGATTGTGGCTGGTGGCCCTCTTTTTACCACCGGATATGAAGAATTTGAGGGTGTAGACCATTTTGTGCTTGATGAGGCTGAAATTACGCTACCGCCATTTTTGGAAGATTTAAAGAATGGGTGTGCTAAACATATTTACACTTCCGAAAAGTGGGCGGATATAGAAAAGACCCCTACCCCGCTCTGGGAACTTATGAATATGAAAAAATATGCCACAATGAATATTCAGTATTCACGGGGTTGTCCCTTTAATTGCGAATTCTGTGATATCACCCTACTCTATGGACGAAGACCACGAACAAAGGATAAAGACCAGATATTAGCAGAGTTAGAGAGCCTATACTCACGGGGCTGGAGGGGTGGAGTATTTTTTGTTGATGATAACTTTATCGGGAACAGAAGGAAATTAAAAACAGAGATTTTGCCTGCTATTGCTGAATGGATGGAAGAGATGCGGCATCCTTTCTCCTTGCAAACGCAAACATCTATAGATCTTTCTGATGATGAAGAACTTATGCAATTGATGGTTAAAGCAGGATTTGATACAGTGTTCGTTGGTATCGAAACTCCGAACGAAGAAAGTTTAACCGAATGCACTAAGTTTCAGAACAAGAATCGTGATTTAATCGCCTGCGTTAAAAAAATCCAGAAGTTTGGTTTAGAGGTGCAGGGAGGATTTATTGTTGGCTTTGACAATGACCCGCTTTCAATTTTTGAAAGACAGATCAAGTTCATTCAAGAAAGTGGAATCGTTACTGCAATGGTTGGTCTATTAAATGTTCTCCGGGGCACAAGACTTTACCATCGTCTTAAAAAAGAGAATCGATTGCTAAAAGATGTTTCCGGTGACAATACCGACTGCTCAATTAATTTCATTCCTAAGATGAATAATGAGGTGCTTATAAATGGTTATAAAAAGATTCTCTCTACAATTTATTCTCCGGCTTATTATTATGAAAGGGTCAGAAAATTCTTGAAAGAATATAAGCCGTTACAAAAAAGAGCATTCCGATTCCATTTTAGCCATTTAGGCACATTTTTTAAATCTACTCTATTTTTAGGTATATTAGGAAAAGAGAGGTTTCATTACTGGAAGCTCCTTTTCTGGTCCTTGTTCAGGCGTCCACGACTTTTCCCATTGGCAGTAACTTTTGCGATTTACGGTTTCCATTTTCGAAAGATTGTTGAGAAATATGTATGAAAAATTGGAAAAGAAAAAACTGCGCCTATCGGCGAACTTCTTTTATCCGCAAGACGTTATGTGGAATTGCTTCAACGTATTGCACCAAACACAATGTACCAAAAAAGGAGTTAGCCCAATGAAAATCAAGAAATTCCTGATTCATTTTTTAATCGCTTTTGCTATAACCTTCGTAGTAAATGCAATTGTGGTTTACCTTTGGAATCTTATACGGCATGGAGAGGGTGCTTTCAATTGGGAGATAACATTCTTCTTTGCAATAACATTTGGCATTGTCCTGCCATTGTTAGATATTTGGAGAAGCGAGGAGAAATAGAATCGTTATAACAAGATGCAACTTCAGATAACACGAAAACGTTAGACGAAATTCCGGTATGAATGTTTAAAATAAAGGTTCTGTTAAGAAAAAATGATAGTAAAAATGGTAAATAAAAATCAAACTAAGCATTTAACAAAAGGAGGAGGTCAGAATGAATATCTACGTAGGCAATTTGTCGCGCGAAATTACCGAAGAGGATTTGCAACAGGCTTTTGAGGCCTTCGGAAAAGTCGCATCCGCCACTCTTATTAAGGACAAGTTCACTGGCGAACCAAGAGGGTTCGGATTCGTGGAGATGCCGGCTAAAGCTGAAGCCCAGTCCGCGATCAACGGCCTGAACGGCAAGGAGTTGAAGGGACAAACGCTTAACGTTAATGAGGCTCGCCCTCGCTCCGAAGACCGTCGAGGTGGAGGGAGACGAGGTGGTGGGCGGCGCTTCCGGTAAGCGGCACTCGGACATAATAGAGTCATAGTAGAACTTCGCCTACAAAGTGCTTGTGGTTGACTTTGTTCACCCCAATTTCTTCCGCACTTCGCAAACCCACAAAGGGTCAGGCTGGGTGAAAACTATGTTTTAAAGTGGTAGCCGCCCATATGGGCGTAATTCATTGAAAATAAACGCAACATTTTCGTCCCGCTAAAAGCGGGGCGGCTACCAAAAAAGGAGTTGGCACAGTGAAAATCAAGAAACTCCTGATTCATTTTGTAATCGCTTTTTTGCTGTAACCTTCGTAGTTAATGCAATTGTGGTTTATATTTGGAATCTTATACGGTATGGAGAGGGTGCTTTCAATTGGGGGATTTCATTCTTCTTTGGCATAGTATGTGGCATTCTTTTCGCCATTGTGTTGGAGGAACGAGGAACAATAGAATCGTCATAACAAGATGCAACTTCAGATAACAAGGGTTTGTGGCTATGCCCAAATGCCTTGGGCACTTTGCAGATACAAAGAATGTTAGCCGAAACTGGCGGAAAGGAGTGATAATCATGATTTTTTTTAGGCACCTTTTGAAATTAGCTTTAGTATTTGTTGTAATTCAGTTTTGCTTTGTCCAAATAGGTTCCGGACAATCTACAAATCCTGAAACCTCTGATGTGGGTAACATTCTTAATGTAATGGCGCAAAGTTTCAAAAACAAAATTGAAGAGGACTTCTCAACAGTTGTGCAGTTCGATATTACTGACCGAAAAGAATCCTGGCACGTGATTGTTGAAAAGGGACGAAAAGTTGTTGTCGGCAAAGGTCCACACGAGGAAGCGCATTTCTTTTTCTTTACTACTACTGACACACTGCGTCTTATCTATGAGGGTAAGATGACTGCGGCGACAGCAGCAAGTAAAGCAAAAGGTTCTGATCACGCACCTTTAGACCTAAAATTGGCTGAGAGGTTGGAATTCACTCCAGAGGTTAGGATTCAGTTTTACACCTTTATCCAGCACTTCTTCAATTCCTCAGTTCCAGAAAAAATTTTGTTGGGAGAGGAATATTCCCGTGTTGTGCACGGTGGGCATGTTATTGCTCTATATTATTATCCAGGATTTCGTAGCGGTTGGTATTTGTTGAAAAAGGGGGAAAAATTAAATGAGCCGGGAGATACTAACCCTTTTCCGCAGGCTTTCATTTTTATAGAAGGCGAAGGCTTTGCAAAGATCGGGGACAAAACCATTAAAGTAAAAGCAGGTGAGTCTTATTACATTCCACCAAATTCAGATCATGTTGTTTGGACAGAAAGCGAGGTGCCCTTAGTTTTGATTTGGCTTGCCTGGGGAGAGGGGGCTTGAATTTATTTGCCAACTTCGCCTAACGCAGGAGGTTGTCGGAAAACTCCCGAAGTCGATTTATGGTTTTGTAAACACACCATAAATAATTATTTTTTCTTCTTCAAGAAGATATATTGTCTACATGATTTGAACAAAGCCTGCCCGGCCAGGGATAATATCTTGAGGAGGGGAGGTATCCATGAATGTAAAATATCGTGAATATAACCCGGAACAGACCTATTTTACCGTAATTGATCCTAAGCTGAAAAGAATTGGGTTTATGAATGCTTGGCTACTAAGTGTGATGCGTATTTTTTTATTTAAAGAAATAGATTTCAGCCTTTGAGTTTTAAAAAGATTTTGCTATTTGATTGGATGTCGATTTTTGATTATTTTTGACTTGACAAACAGAAAGTTAATTATTTAATTGACAGACAATTTTAAATGAGTTCTTTTAATTTTTTTTGACTATGACTCGGGAAGAAAAAATATTAAAGAATTTATACCAGGAACTGGAAAAGGTCCACTCCGAGGCACAAAGAAATTATAAAGAGGAAAAGATAAAAATTGACCAAGAAGAACTTGAAAAAAGGATTAGTCAATCTGAGCATCTGGTAGATTTTGAGAATATAGAGATCGATAAGAGATGGCTTGAAGAGCTTTTTAAAGAATATCTTTTGGCATTAAAAAAGTTCGGAAAAGAAAATGAGATGTTGACAAAAAAGTTAGAGGATAGCTTTGAGCGGAAAAAGTTAGATTTAGAGGTTTTAATAAAAAAAGTGCTTTGTTCGGATTTAAACTACTTGAGAAGTTTGGCTCAGAAGCTTGAGGTGGAGGATAATGACCTCCTCTTTTTAGGTCTGGAATTGGGCAAGCCTGTTTTCAAGCTATATGCTGAAAAACTGAAAGGGAAAATAGAGTTCGACAATTGGGGAAAAGGATATTGTCCGGTATGCGGAAGCCATCCTGCTATGGCTTACTTAAGAAAAGATGATGGTAAAAGGATTTTATGGTGCCAGTTCTGCGGAACCGAATGGAGCTTTATGAGGATAAAATGCCCTTTTTGCTCCAATGAGGACCAGAACAGTTTAAGACACTTTTTCACAGATGAAAAAAGCCCTTACCGGGTATACGTGTGTGATAAGTGTAAAAGATATGTAAAGACTGTAGATCAACGAAAAATAGAGGAAGAAAAAGTTTTGGATCTGGGTTGGGAAAATTTAGGGACTTTTACGCTGGACCTTTTAGCACAAAAAGATGGCTACTCGAATATTGGAACTCTGTTTGGAGTTTAAGGTAAAGGAAGGAAGTTTTTTTTCAATTAGATTGTGAAACTTTTCACAATGTAGATAAATAAGGTCTTGAAAGACTTAAAAACTAATCTTTAAAATGAAGGAGGTGAGACCATATGCCACATTGTAAAAAGCTTTCATTCTATCTTGTCTTAATCTCAGTTATTGCTTTTGCTTTCGCATTTTTACAGGCTCAAGTTCCTAAGGAGACTTCTCCTCCCAAAGAAGCTGAGGAGCTAACCCCTTTTCAGAAAGGGTGCGCGGTCTGTCATTCACTGGAGAGAATCAGACTGGAGATGGAGAAGTTGATCAAAGATATGCACCAGAAAGCTGGAATTCAGTTGTCGGATGAGAATGTTAAGGAAATAGAAGAGACCCTTACTCTAAAGCCGGTGAAGGAACCACATAAGGTCTTATTTCAAGAGAAATGTGCCGGGTGTCATTCCTTGGATAAAGTAGTTCTGGCTCATCAGACCAAGGATGAAGCGGAGATGAAGGATATCATCGAGAGGATGGCGAAGAAAGAGAAGTCAGGAATTTCCCAAGAGGAGATTGATAAAATACACCAGTCGATGATCATGTTAAATGAGATCTACGAGAAAGATGTAGAAGTGAAACCTGAAAAGAAAGAATAAAAAATTTAAGGAGGTGAAAAAAATTATATGAGAGTCTCAAGAAGAGGATTTCTGAAGATAACCGGTGCTACTGCTGGTGGAGCGGTTTTGGGGTCTTTCGGATTTTTTCCCAAGGAGGCTAAGGCTCAGGCATTTAAGCTGAAAATAAAATATGCTAAAGAAAGCACTACCATCTGTCCCTACTGCGCTGTGGGATGCAGTGAAATAGTCTCGGTAAGCAATGGAAAAATAATAAATATTGAGGGAGACCCAGACCATCCCATTAATCAAGGGTCTTTGTGCAGTAAAGGTGAGGCTTTGATTCAGGTTGCTAATAACGAAAGAAGAATGACCAAGGTTCTATACAGAGCTCCCTACAGCGACAAGTGGGAAGAAAAGACCTGGGATTGGGCTCTGCCTGAGATCGCTAAGAGGATAAAAAAGACCAGAGACGAAAACTGGATGGAAAAAGACAGGCAGGGTAGAATAGTTAACCGGACAGAGGCTTTGGCTGGTTTGGGCGGTGCTGCTATTGATAATGAGGAATGCTATCTCTGGGTCAAGTTAGCCCGAGCCTTGGGAATAGTCTATCTGGAACACCAAGCACGCATATGACACTCTGCCACAGTCGCCGGTCTGGCGGAAACTTATGGCAGAGGGGCTATGACCAATCACTGGATCGATATCAAGAATGCAGATTGCATTATGATTATCGGATCCAATGCCGCAGAAAACCACCCCATCTCCTTCAGATGGGTGACCAAGGCTATGGAGAATGGGGCTAAACTGATAAGTGTTGATCCCCGCTTCACCCGCACCTCAGCCCGAGCGGACCTCTACGTCCCTATTAGATCTGGCTCAGATATCGCATTTATAGGTGCGATAATAAATTATGTGTTACAAAATGACCTTTACAACACAGAGTATCTTTTGGACCATACCAATGCAAGTTTTCTGGTCAATCCGGATTTCGGCTTCGATGATGGATTGTTCACCGGGTATAATGAGAAGAAGAGAAAATACGATAAAAAGAGCTGGCAATACCAGCTGGATGAGAATGGGATTCCCAAGATTGATAAAACCTTGAAGGACCCTAACTGTGTGTTCCAGCTTTTGAAAAAACATTTCTCCCGTTATACCTTAGAGAAGGCGTCCCAGATAACAGGAGCTTCACCCGAGAGTATAGTCAAAACAGCTAAAACTTACGGAGCTACCGGAGCAAAAGACAAATCAGGAACGATAATGTATGCAATGGGCACCACCCAGCATACAGTTGGCACTCAGAATGTCCGTATATATGCTGTTCTTCAGCTTCTTTTAGGGAATGTGGGAGTAGCAGGTGGAGGAATCAATGCATTGAGAGGTGAATCGAATGTGCAGGGCTCAACTGACCATGCCCTCTTGTTTCATATCCTTCCCGGGTATCTTAAGACTCCCAGGTCTGAAAACCAGACACTGGCTCAGTATTTGGAAGCTTGGACACCAAAATCCAATGACCCCAAGAGTGCTAATTGGTGGCAGCACACTCCCAAATATATGGTAAGCCTTTTGAAGGCATTCTGGGGAGAAAAGGCTCAAAAGAAAAACGAATTCTGCTATCAATACCTTCCCAAAGTCGGAGCTAACTACTCCCATATATCGATGTTTGAGGCGATGTATGATGAAGGAATCAAAGGATTGATCTGCATGGGACAGAATCCAGCAGTTGGCGGACCAAACGTTCTAAAGGAGAGGAAGGCACTTCAGAAATTGGATTGGCTGGTAGCAGTAGACCTGTGGGAGACTGAGACCGCTGGTTTTTGGGCTGATCCGGATGTGGATCCTAAGAAGATAAAGACAGAAGTCTTTATGTTACCAGCATCCGCCTCCATGGAGAAGGAAGGGAGTATCACTAATAGCGGGCGTTGGATGCAATGGAGATATATGGCGGTTCACTCTCCAGGAGAAGCTAAATCTGATCTGTGGATTCTAGATAGACTCTACAAAGAGTTGAAGAAGCTCTATACCAGTGAAGGTGGTGTTTTCCCTGATCCCATTGTTCATCTTAATTGGGATTATGGTAAAGGTGAGGAGCCGGATGTGCACTTAGTAGCCAAAGAGATAAATGGTTATGACCTTAAAACTGGTAAGCTGGTTCCCTCATTTGGTAAGCTCAAGGATGATGGGACAACTTCCTCTGGTAATTGGCTTTATTGTGCAAGCTATACTGAGGATGGTAATATGGCGGCTCGCAGGAACCTCACCGATGCCCCTAATAAAATTGGACTTTATCCCAAATGGTCGTGGTGCTGGCCGGTAAACAGGAGGATCATTTACAACCGGGCTTCCTGCGATCTTAAAGGTAATCCTTATGCTCCTCACAAATGGGTGATAAAGTGGACAGGTCCTGAGACTAAATGGACTGGGGATGTTCCAGATGGTGGATGGGCTCCTGGAGACAGGTATTCCTTCATTATGAAACCTGAAGGACACGGCAGGCTCTTTGGCTTCGGCTTGGCTGATGGACCGTTTCCTGAGCACTATGAGCCCCTGGAAAGCCCGGTGAAAAACTTGATGTCTTCTGCGCAGACCAATCCGACCATTGTGATCTGGACCAAGGAGATGGATGAAATCGGGACAGTGAAGCATTTTCCCATTATCGGTACTACCTATAGAGTTACCGAGCACTGGCAGGCAGGTCAGATGACCAGAAACAATCCCTGGTTAGTTGAGCTGATGCCGGATATGTTTGTGGAGATGAGCAAGTCTTTGGCTAAAGCTAAGAATATAAAGAACGGTGATAGGGTAAGGATTTCAACTGCTCGCGGTGAGATAACCGCCTATGCTGTGGTAACTGACCGTTTCAAGCCCTTCAAGTTGAATGGAAAAGCTTACGAACAAATTGGGTTGCCCTGGCATTATGGGTACAAAGGTTTGGCTAAAGGTTGTAGTGCCAACTGTCTGACCCCTCATGTGGGAGATGCCAACACCATGATACCCGAATATAAAGCGTTTTTATGTGACCTGAAAAAGGAGGTTGGTTAAAATGGCAGAAAAAGGTATACTTTTTGATATGGAGAAGTGCATAGCCTGTAGAGCCTGTCAGGTCGCCTGTAAGCAATGGAATGAATTGCCAGCTGAGAAAACCACTTTCTTCGCTGCAACAGGTGGATACCAGAATCCGATTGGACTTTCCCCTAAGACTTACACCTTGGTTAAATTTTATGAGGTGGAAAAGGAGAATAAGCTTCACTGGCTTTTTAGGGTCCATCGGTGCTTTCATTGTGTTGACCCAGCATGTGTTAAGGCTTGTCCGGTTACACCCAAAGCAATGACACACTTGAAAGAATACGGGCTTACCTATGTAAACAAAGATCTGTGTATCGGGTGCGGAGCCTGTCATGAATACTGTCCCTGGCATATTGCTCAGATCGATGATACTATTGGAAAGTCCACCAAGTGCACTTTCTGCGTGGATCGGGTAACCAATGGGTTAGAGCCTGCCTGTGCCAAGGCATGCCCTACGGGCGCTATCACATTTGAGGATTTTGATAAGCTCTTAGAAATGGCTCATAAAGCCAAGGACAGGCTTAAGAAGAAGGGAAGAAATCCTGTGATTTACGGGGAGAAGGAGCTTAAGACCGGGATGCATAAGGTCTATGTGCTTCCTGAGCCTTTAGACCTTTATCCTGATCTCCCCAAAAATCCAAAAGTCTCAGAGGACCTGGGATTCTTCCACGACCTTTTGAAACCTTTTGGCGGCTTGACCCTGACTGCTGCTCTGGTGGGAATGGTCTTAGTGAAAGTAAAAGAGGTAAAAGAGAAAAAAGATAAATTAGTTTCAAAAAAAGAGGAGGGATAAACTAAATGAAAAAACTTATCTTTTTAGCTATAGCGGGGATACTGTTTTCTCTGTTAATTTCAAATTTAGCCTTCTCCGAGATGGCTGAGGTTAAGGTTGGAAAAGGAACGCTGAAAATTGGCGGTATTCTCCAGGCAGGATTTACCTTGAATCTTGAGGACGAGGGTATTGGTCCGTCTTTTTCCAATTCCTTCACTTTGAACCGGGCTCGCTTCCTGTTCTGGGGAGAGATTGTTCCGGGCAAAGTGAAGTACTTCGTCCAGTTGGACACTAAGGTAAAACCCGCCATTTTGGACTACAAAGCCCGATTCTTCTATATTGAGAAAACTGAGATCACCGTTGGTAGATTCCTGCCCAACTTCACCCTCTATATGCCCTATTCCACCGCCAAGCTGGAGATGATCAATTACCCCTTGACTACCTCGAGATTTGCGGTATGGAGACAGGTGGGTATCCAGACCACTACAAAAACTGAGTATGTGGATTTCAATGTAGGAATTTTTAACGGATACCCTGCAAACAATTTCTCAGACGACAATGACGCCAAGGACTTTCTGGGACGAGTCGAATTCAAGCCTCCGACGGAGAACGCGAAGGTAACGGTCGGTGGTTTCGCTTGGATAGGAAGTGCTTTGCCTAAATTCCAAGGTTACGCAGTATCCAACCCGGACGAGAAGACCCTGGAGATGAATCGCTTCGGCGGCTTCGCAAAGGTCGATTATAAAGCTAATGATGTTACCTTGAAGTTCAGAGGTGAATTCCTGATGGCTTCCACCGAAAAGCTAACCTCTGCTCACGTTGATAATGTGGCTTCCGTCGATGCTCAAGCCTACTTTGGTCATATTGGCATCCAACCTGATCCCAGAGTGGAATTTTTGGTTCGTTATGATTTCTACGATCCGGATACAGACACAGAGGATGATGCTATATCCTGGTTCACCGGGGGGGTAAATTATTACCTTGAAGGCATCAATTCCATGTTCTATTTAAACTATATTCATAAGATAGAAGAAGGTGATGAGGTTGATAACGACCTGGTGGTTGTGCAGGTTCAAATCACATTTTAAAAAGGAGAATAGCTTATGGTAGATAAGAAAAAACTGATTTTGGGCATTATCCTTTTTGGCTCTATGTGGGGAGGTTTGGAAGCTCTGGGAATAAGCATTATGAGGTCTTTCGATTTTTCTTTAAAGTCTCCTTTTCTAACAGCCACCGGGATACTGGTCTTAGGTGTGGCAAGAATGATAATGCCCCGTCGGGGCACTACTTTCCTTATGGGTCTTGTGGCTGCTGGATTTAAGTTCTTAACCCTTCCCCAGATATTTTTCTGCCAGGTGGTTGCGGTCGCTGTCCAGGGAGCTGTCCTTGAGTTTGCCTTCTCTTATATTGAAAAAAGAAATCTTTCCAAATGGTTCTCCTTAGGACTTGTTGGTGCTTTTGCTATGTATGTTAACTATGCGCTCTTTTCTTTTATTGAAACCTACCTGGTTCTAAATCCTTTCTGGGTTGATAAGGGATTTTCCGGAGTGCTTAACTATACTTTCCTGGAAGGAAGTCTGGCTGCGGTCTTATGCTTTTTCTTTATCAATTTAGGTTTCAATCTGGGGAAATCCTTAGCTCCGATCTTCTACCAATGGCAAACTCTAAAGGCTAAAGCTTACAATGTTTCTGCTATGGTGGCTGTTTTTGGCTGTTGGGGTTTGGGATTTGTGCTCTATCGCTGAACAGAAAATTATTAAGAAAAAAAGGGTATGGGTTTTCAAAAACCATACCCTTTTTTAGAATGGAGAAAATCAGATGGAGAAGGTAGATAAAAAAGTGGAACTAAAAGTAAATGGCAAAGAAGTATCTTTGAACCCATTTGCTAATAACATCATCAGCAACACTATCTGGAGTATGGTCTCTTCCTTAAAATTGGAGGAAGAGCCTGAGAAGATAGAAATTAAGATTTCCCGCGAGTCTTAAAAAGTTATTTTCCCAAAGAGTTAAGTATATGCGCATTCTGTTAGTGGTAGGAAGAAAAAAAAGAGGGAAGACCTCTTTGGTTGAGAAGCTTGTCCCTGAGTTTAAGAGGAGAGGATATAGAGTAGGAACCATAAAATACACAACAATAGACCACCAGTTCGATACACCTGGCAAAGATTCTTTCAGACATACTAAGGCTGGAGCTGGGACAACTTTAGTTTTGTCTCCGAAAAGGATTGCCCTTTTTTCCTCTGATCTGAGAAAAAAAGAGCCGGATGAGCTTTTCAAGCTCTTTTTTCAAGATTATGACCTGATTATAGGAGAAGGCTTTAAAAACTCCCCTTATCCAAAGATTGAGGTTTTAGATTCATCACAGGATATAAAACCTCTGTGTGGGGAAAAGGATAATTTAATCGCACTGGTCTGCGATAAAAAGATAGATTTAAAAGTTCCAGTTTTCTCTTTTGATGAAATAGAACAATTGGTCGATTTTTTGGAAAAACAAATACAGAAGGATAAAGGTGATTAAAATGGACTTAAAAGTTTCTCGCAAAAGAAAAAGCTTGTTTTTTTGGTCTTTGATTTTTTTTATTCTTTTAGGAAACTTTAGCGATTCTTCTGCAGATAGTTTGTCTTTTGGTGATACGCTCCGGGTTTACTATTTAGGGGAGGTGGTGGTTTCTGCCAAGAAAGGCGCTACTGTGTTGACCAGTGCATTAAGGGAGATTAGCTCCAAAAGGATTCGAAAAGAGGGGATTTCAAACGTTGCTCAAGCAATTGAATTAGCTTCAGGGTCTTATGTGAGTGTAGGGTCAAGAAATGAGATGATGGTTCAACTTCGAGGAATAGACCAGAGGCAGATTTCCGTTATGTTAGACGGCGTTCCGATCTATGTTCCCTATGATGGTTTGGTCGATTTAGGGCAGATTCCAACAAGCGCAATAAGAAAAATCACCGTGACCGAGGGAAATGCTTCGGTTTTGTATGGACCCAATTCCTTAGGTGGCTCTATAAATATTTTGACTTCAATCCCGAGTAAGAGGAATTCAAGATTAAGACTTTTTTGGGGAAGCGGAGAAATGCAAGAATATTCTTTACAGCAGAGTTTTTCTTTCAACAGCTTTGGGATTCTTTTAAGTGCTGGACGCCAGAGACAGGACTTTTTTCCTCTATCAGAAGATTTTGAGCCAACTAAAAACGAGGATGGTGATAAAAGGAAGAACAGCTACTTCAAAAAAACAGATTTTTTTGCAAAAATGACTTACAGACCCAATCGAGCACACCATACCTCTTTTTCATTTTCATTCATAGATAACGAAAAAGGAGTTCCGCCAGACATATATTCCAAACGACCTCGATATTGGAAATTCCCAACCTGGAAAAAGTGGGTTTTGAATTTATCTTCTGTCCAAAAAATTGGAGAATCGTTTCTTTTAAAAACAATTCTTTTCTATGATAAATATGACAATATTTTAGATATCTACACAAGTGCAACCTATGACACCATAAAGGGGCATTCTACCTACGATGATTACTCAGTTGGCTCCAATATCTTCCTAACTTATAAATTCTCCGAATTGAGCGAATTAACCTTAGGCATAAACTACAAAAAGGATGTGCATAGAGAGCAGGATGATCGAGAAAAAGAGTGGGAGAAATACAAGATGGAGACCTACGCTTTAGGTGCAGAACATGAGCTTAAAATCCAAGGTGGCTTTGGCATCTCTTTTGGTTTAAACTTAAATATGGTCCATCCAGTTTATGCTCATAAGCAACCGTTAAGGGAAGATATAAAAACCTTGGATGGACGATTGGGAGTTTTCCGTAGTTTTTCATCTGAACTGGAAATATTCGGCTCGGTAGGTCATAGAACCAGATTTCCTACTCTAAAAGAGCTATATTCTGGATATTCAGGTCGTAATATACCCAATCCCGATTTGAAGGAGGAATCCGCATTTAATTTCGAGATTGGAGCACGATACACTTTTTCTCCTTGGGGCAAATCAGAGCTTGTCTTTTTCGATAGTGAGGTAACTGATCTGATAGTGAAAAAGCTGGTGGCAACCGATCCAGATACATTCCAGATGGATAATGTGGGAAAAGCTCGTTTTTTTGGAGCTGAGCTTTCTACTACATTAAAGCTAGAGAAAAATACAACTATTTCAGGAAGTTATTCATATTTAGAGGCAGAAAACCTTTCAGATGATAGAGTGAGTGATAAGTTAGAATATCGTCCTCAACACAAACTGAGACTTCGAGGAGAGTATAACTTTCAATTTGGATTATCATTGAGTTTAACTATAAATTATATTAGCAAAAGAGCTTATTTGGATGATGAAGGATACGACCATAAGTTACCTGATTATACTCTGATAGATGGAAAACTAAGCCAGTCTTTATACAAAAATATAATTCTTTACTTTGAAGCCAGGAATATCTTTGATAAAAACTATCAAACAGAATATGGATTCCCTATGCCGGGAAGGACTCTGGGAGGAAGTTTAGAAATCGAGTTTTAGGGTTTTTGGATGAAATGAAAGTAAGTGGGATAATCTTAGCCGGGGGCAAAAATACCAGGATAAAAACTGAGAAGGCTTTCATTCAACTCGGGACAAAGATCCTTATAGAGAATATCATTGGCATTTTCAAAAAAATCTTTTCGGAGATTATCATAGTAACCAACAACCCCCGGTCTTATTTGAAATTTAAAACCAAAGTGGTGGAGGATCTGATTAAGAATAAAGGTCCCCTGGGGGGTATTTTCTCAGGTCTTTGTTTCTCCACAAATGAGCAAAATTTTGTGGTGGGTTGTGATATGCCTTTTGTCAATTCGGATTTAGTTAACTACATAATCTCCAAGCCAAAAGAATTTGATGTGGTTATACCTGAAATTAATGGAAAAGTAGAGTCTCTTTTCGCCAGATATTCAAAGAATGCACTTCCTGTTATCTTTTCCCATCTATTAAAAGATGAATTAAGGATTCAAGATATTCTTTCTGAACTGAATGTTTTGAAGATAAGCTCAAAGGAGATTGAAAGATTTGACCCAAAGCATTTGAGTTTTTTTAACATCAATACAGCGGAGGATCTGAAAAAAGCCAAGGATTTATTTTCAAGACGTAAATAGCATAATGGTCAACAACTTTTTAACTTGAAAATTTCCGGCATGGACTTTTTTAAATTTGGTAGATGGATTGTCTGAGTTTTGTAGGTCAAGTATGGCGTAGCCTGCTTGACAAAATAAAGTCAACCTGTGTTCAAAACCTCCCCTTAATCCCCTCCTTAGGAAGGAGGGGAAACCGTTCCCTCTCCTTTTTAAGGAGAGGGTTAGGGTGAGGTTAAAAAGCAGAAGGTTTGTCAACCAGCCCTTGGGGCATGATTGACCTACATGACTAAACATAAAAACGAATATAAAGAGTAAGTATATTCCTTAACTTTGAAAACACTTGAAACAAAATGCCAAAAAGCAAAAAGACTAAGATTCAAAAGATTGTCAAGATTAAAAATGGTATAAAAGAGTCTTTTGAAGATGAAGTGGTCGAGGAAAGACCCCTATCAATTTTTTTGAATGACCAAAAGCTAATAACACTTTTGAGCACACCTTGTGACCAAAAATTTTTAGCTTTGGGGTTTTTGTTCTCCGAAGGGCTAATTAAAGAAAAAGCTGAGATTAAAAAACTTCTTTTCAGCTCAAAAAAGAACAAAGTAAGAATCTTTACAAAAACAATGCGCAGACTTCCTAAAACTTTTTTAAAGGTTGGCACTCTTACCTCCGGGTGTGGGAAAGGAAAAACTTTCGAAAAAATACCCGAAGGATTCTTCGAAAAGGATATAAATCCTCTAAAAGATGTTTTGATAAATTTGGAGTTTACCATAAGGGCAGATGAGATAACAAATCTGATCAAAAAGTTCGAAAAAGAGTCATCTGTTTTCAGGTCAACCGGAGGAGTTCACAGCGCTGCTTTGGCAAAAAAGGGAAAGATTTTGCTTTTTTCTGAAGATATAGGAAGACATAATGCCATAGATAAAGTCTTGGGAGAAAGTTTGGTCAAGGGAATCCATTTAGGGGACAAAGTGTTAATCTCAAGCGGAAGAATTTCATCTGATATATTAATAAAAGCTTGGAGAGGGAAAATCAGTTTAATCGTCTCCCGCTCCGCTCCTACCAGTTTAGCCATAGAGTTAGCTCAGAAGCTTGGAATAACCATCGTTGGTTTTGCACGTGGGAAAAGGATGAATGTTTACTCCTATCCGATGAGGGTAGTCGTAGGCTCTTAATAAAACCTAATTTCTTATTTTAATTAAAATCCCTTCAGCTAAACAGGTTTTTTAAATTATCGTAACGATACCGAGAAGCTAACTTCAAAGTTGTATCATTTGTTTTTTCCTACCACTACAAGTATTATGGAAAGATTCCTCTTTGCCTGAGTGCATTGGCTACTTTGGTAACTGCAATCATATAAGCAGCCATTCTCATATCCACTTTCTCTTTCTGAGAGAGAGACCATACCCCATCGAAACTATTTATCATGATTTTCTCAAGACTTGCATTGATTTGGTCAAGGTCCCAGAAGAAAGCTTGGATATCCTGCACCCACTCAAAATAGGAAACTATTACCCCACCACTATTAGCTAAAACATCTGGAATTACGATAGTTCCTTTATCTTCAAGAATTTTCTCAGCCTCGGGTGTGGTAGGACCATTAGCTCCCTCGACTATAAACTTAGCTTTAATTTTATCAGCATTTTTATCCGTGATTTGATTTTCCAATGCCGCAGGAATCAGGACATCAACATCCGAAAACAGCAATTCCTCATTGGAGATCTGTTCTGTCCCATCTTTTTTATACCCTTCCAAAAGATGGTTTTTTGAGGTCTTCACATATTTCAGCATATCTAAAATATCTAATCCTTTAGGATTGTAGAATGCGCCAGATACGTCGCTTACCGCAATGATTTTGCATCCTTCTTTGCTCAAAAGGTCTGCGCCTACTGAGCCAACATTGCCAAATCCCTGCACAGCTATTGTTGTGTCCTTTGGGTCTTTGCCCAATTTTTTGAGAAGTTGTAAGGAGGAAATCATTACCCCTCTACCGGTAGCTTCTCTGCGTCCCAGAGAACCTCCTAATTCTATCGGCTTTCCAGTAACAATGTCTAAGACTGTTCTACCTTCAAACATACTTACTGTATCCATTATCCAGCCCATGGTATCTGCGCCGGTATTAACGTCAGGAGCTGGAATGTCTCTCCTCCCTCCAATAATGGGCATTATCATCACGGTGTAACGTCTGGTCATGCGTCTGATCTCCTCAGTAGACATTTTAAAAGGATCGCATCTCACCCCACCCTTAGCTCCACCATACGGAATATTTACCACCGCACACTTCCAGGTCATCCAGGCAGCTAAAGCCTTAACTTCATCCAAAGTTACATCCGGGTGGTATCTTATTCCACCTTTACAAGGTCCCCTCACACTTGAATATTGCACCCGGTGTCCAGTAAATACCTCAGTGTGCCCATCGTCCATTAATACCGGAACAGAGACTGTCAATTCCCTTTCAGGCTTTTTGAGAACAGTATGGATATTGGGATCAAGGTTAATCTTCTGGGCTACAGTATCTAACTGCTTCAAAGCCATTTCAAATAAGCTCTCTTTCACGATTTCTCCTTTTTTTCTGCTTAGAACAAAAGAGTTAAAAAAACCTTTACATTGTGAAAAATTTCTCAAATTAATGTAGGCATTTTTTAGTTTTTGTCAATACTTTTATGGTGGATTTTATAAAAAAAATCCTCCTTTTGCTTTCACTTAGCTTTTTATCCAACCTTAGATATAATCTTTAAAAAAGATGAATTCAGCCGATTTATGAGGAATAAATAGTTAAGATTAGGGATTGATAAGACTTCAAGATATAAGTAATCTGTTATTTTAAAAGCTTTTATTGAGGTCTCTGAAAAACTCATATTATCAATGCACTGTCATTGCGAGGAGTCCATATGGACGACGAAGCAATCTCAAGAGATTGCCACGCCCTTCGGGCTCGCAATGACAAAAAACCGTACTTTTTCAGAGCTCTCTTATTCTTTTATTGACAAAATTTCTTCAATAGAATACCTTTGAATAAAAGTATTTAAAAGGATTATTCAATGAGGAAAACAACTTTCAGGCATAGGCTTTTACGCTATAGCATAATCGAGAGATTTTTTCGGGACCCTGTTACTCATAAACCAAGACCCCATACCCTGAAAAGGATTTTTAACATTATCCTGGTTTTCCTTTCGAGAAAGCTTAAACTCTCTTTTGTGTTCGGTTATCCTTACAATCTTATAATCGAACCCACAAATGTCTGCACCCTGAATTGCCCTATGTGTCCTTCTGGAAACTCTATGATGAAAAGGAAAAGGGGTATGATGAAATTTAATGACTTCAAAAAAATAATAGATGAGATGGGAGGCTATCTATATCAGATCGGACTTATGAATTATGGGGAATCACTTTTGAATCCAGAGCTTTACCGTATGATAAAATATGCTAAAACAAAGAATATAACTTGTGTTTTAAGCACCAATGCTTTGTTTTTGAATGAAGATTGCTCTTTGAAGCTTTTAAGGTCAGGTCTTGATTTCCTTTCGGTATCTTTAGATGGTGCATCACAGGAAACTTATGTAAAATACAGGGTCAAAGGCGACTTCCAAAAAGTTCTGGAGAATATCGGTTATCTGGTCAAAAAAAGGAATCAGCTAAAATCTTCTCTTTTCATAGATATTGGATTTTTAGTCACAAGGTTTAATGAGAATGAGATCGAGAAGGCGAAAAATTTAACAGCTAAATTAGGTGTTGATAATTTCTCTTTGGTTAAATTTGCTTTTCCTGATTACAGGAGTATCAAAAAAGAAGTTTTTTTTAATTTTCTTCCTGAAAATTCGAGTTATTCAAGATATAAGATAGTTAATGGGAAATTGGAGTTAAAAGAAAAACCAGAGAAAAAAACTCCCTGCATCTGGGCTTGGGACCGTGCGGTTATAAACTGGGATGGGTCTTTGTGTCCCTGTTGTGTGGATTATGATTGCAAGTATAATCTCGGGAATTATTTTGATCAGGGCTTGAAAAAAATTTGGAACAGCGAAAAATATAAAAGTCTCAGAAAAAAGATTCTGAAGGATAAAGATAAAATAGAGATATGTTATAATTGCTCTGCTTCGATGGAGTGATAAAAAGATGGAGTTAAGAAATTTCAGTCAACCTAAAGGTTGACACTCCAGAAATTCTTTTTTAAGAAAACTTGACGAATTCTTTTTTACTTTCTATATATTTCAGAAAATATTCTATATGAGCAATTCTTCTAAATCGTCAAGATGCTTCGCATATTCAATCCGCCAAAAGATTGGTCTTTTTTTGGGTCTTTTTCTATTTGTTTTAGTTCTTTTTGTTCCCTCTCCAGGTGGAATGAATCCTTTTGCTCAGAGAATGGGAGCTGTGGTTTTGCTTATGGCTTCAGCCACCCTTTCTAACTCCTATGCTTTTATGATGCCTGTGGGAACACCACCAAATGCTATTGTCTTTGGCTCTGGATGGGTGAGGGTTCCTCAGATGGCAAAGGCTGGCTTTTTTATGAATCTATTGGGCGCGTTTGTTATCACTTTGGTGGTATATTTTATCGCAGTTCCTGTTTTCGGGATAAATATCGGTAGCGATCAAGAGATAGGAGAGATTCCTTTGTGGGCGCAGTGATTTAAAAATTCTATCAGCCTGTCCGGCTAGGAAGGAGGAGAAGTGAAATCGTCAAGATATCGTCAAGTCCGAAGGATTCTTCGAAACTCTTCGAGCTTCGCAAGGATTATCTTCGTTGTTATCTTAAACTTTATTTCGGTATCGATCAAAAGACAAGTTTCAAGGTTCAAAGTTCAAGGTTCAAGACGTCTTGCATCTTGCATCTTGTGTCTTGCAACTTGCATCTTGTTATTTTCTTCAAATCTTTTAGCTGAGAAATGGGAGAAATCATTAGATTTTTCCTTGAATTTGACCCAGAACTCCTATAGCGATAATTGGGTCGGAGGTGAGGCTGGTTCTTTTAACTGGATGAGTAACCTGAACTCCTCTGCAACAAAACAGTTGTCAAAAGAACTAAATCTAAAAAACACATTGAAACTTGCCTTTGGGCAAACTCATCAGCAGGATAAGGATAGTAAAAAATGGAGAAAGCCAACCAAATCAACTGACCTGATAGATTTTGAATCTGTCCTGCGTTTTACCTTAAATGCCTGGGTTGACCCTTACTTCGCTGCTCGCCTAGAAACCCAGTTTCTTGATGCGGAAGTCACCGAAGTAAAGCGTTATTTCAATCCGATTAAGATTTCTGAGTCTACAGGAATTGCAAAGGTTTTTTATAAAAAGGAAAAGAGCGAATTTTTGACAAGATTTGGATTGGGATTAAGACAATATATTCAAAAGGAGATCACCGATACACTTGAGGCAAAAACTATGGTCAAAAAAACCTTTGATGGTGGAATAGAGTCTGTTACCGACTTTAAAATCGGATTAGCCGATGGGAAAATAAACTATACCACCAAATTGACTCTATTCAAAGCGATTTTCTATTCAAAAAAAGAAGAGTTATATTGGAAATGTGTGGATGTAAATTGGGAAAATATATTTTCATCAGGCATCACGACCTACTTAAAAGTTTTCCTTTACGTCCAGTTTTTATATGATAAACAGATAGATAAAAAAGGGAGATTCAAACAAACCTTAGCTTTAGGGTTGACATATAGGTTTTTTTGAGTTATATAGAATTAAAACAAGGAGGTGATGAAATATGCTTGGCATTATCAGAAAAGGTTGAATAGAGAAAAATAAAAAAACTATTTTTTACGGAGGGAGAAAATGAGAAAGGGAAATATAATGCGACTATTTTTAAGGTTGTCAATTCCTGTTTTGTTACTGGTCTTTTTTGGATGTGCCTCCACCAAATATGTGAATAAGAAGGTGGAGGAGTTGGAAGGCAAGATTCAACAAAACAAAGAGCAAATCAAAGATCTCAGTGGTCAGGTAACTGAGATAGACTCCAAGGCTGAAGAGGCTAAAAGAGGTTCAGAGGAAGCTCAAAGACAAGCCCAGGAGGCTTTGAAAAAAGCAGTGGCTCTGGGAGAGTATAAGGAGTTAGGGAGAAAGGAGATAAACTTCGATTTCGACAAATACACTTTGACCAATATTGCTCGGAATGTGTTGGATGAGATCGGAACGATTATGCAGAAAAATCCCCAGTTGGTTTTAGAGATATCCGGTCACACGGACGCGATAGGGTCTAAGAAATACAATCTACTTTTAGGTCACAACCGGGCTGAGAGTGTAAAAAGATATCTGTCTGAGAAGTTCGGTATATCCTTGGGAAGGATGTATATTGTGAGCTTCGGAGAGCTTAAGCCCATTGCTGAAAACGACTCACCTAAGGGAAGAGCGGACAACCGAAGAGTGGAATTGAGGCTTTTAGGTCCCCAATAGGTAGACTTTGTGAAAAAAATAACTATACTTGACAAGGTCAAGAGTCCTACTCAGGACTTCTGTTTCCAGGTGGATAGCTTGAAAAAGGGCAGCTACTACTGGGATTCGAGCAAAGGTGTAACCTATAATTGCATCACCCCCGGTGCGAGCAAGCACACAGGTCCTCCTTTTGAGTTCTCTACCCAGAACTATCCCAATCCGTTCAACCCGACCACTGAGTTCTTCATTAGCTTACCTCAGGATACTCATGTGAGCTTTGTGATCTATAATGTTATGGGTCAGAAGGTTAAGACCTTAGTGGATGATTATATGAGCGCTGGAACCCATACTATAAGATGGGATGGAACCAATGAATACGGCAGTGCAGTATCCAGTGGCATTTACTTCTATCGTGTTGTGGCAGGGGATAATGTGGTGACTAAGAAGATGATGCTGGTGAAATAAAGATTTCTAATCTTGGGTTTGACTAAAAACCGCCTCTTTCTGGGACGGTTTTTTTATTTTAATTCTTAATAAATACCATTTGGTCTTTTGATTTTTAAAGACTAAAAATCTTTGGTTTTTATTACGTAGGGGCGGGGCTTGTCCTCGCCCTTTCTTCTTTTACCAGCTGGTAGCCGCCCATATGGGCGTAAGCCATTTTTCGCCCCGCTTTTAGCGGGGCGGCTACCATTATGGTAGCTATTTCTCAAGAAACTGAATGTAAAGCTAATGCTTTACACTCCAGCAAACCGAAAAAACCAGATAAATAGAACTTGACAACTTGTTTTGCTCTTTGCTGATTAGGTTTGTATTCCTGTTTTTTGAATTTAGAGCTCGAAATTAAAAATGAGGGTATGGGGATGAAAATTATAGAATTGAAGGCATTCACTTTTTTTGTCTCTGCAATTCCTTTTTTGATTCTTTTTTTCTCAGCTATGGTTTTTGCTCAATTTCAATCTAACCATTCCACTGTTAGGGAATTGGGAATCGATGTTGGTATTTTTTTGCCCGGTCCTAAAAATTCGATAACTGATGTTTCTGAAGTTAAAGTTGGACATTTCACATTATGGGAGGGGGACGATGTAAGAACCGGGGTGAGTGCAATTTTGCCTCATTCTGAAAATATTTTTCAACAAAAAGTTCCTGCTGGAATATATGTGGGCAATGGCTTTGGAAAAGCTACAGGACTTTCACAGATTGAGGAGCTGGGTAGTTTAGAGACACCAATCTTAATCACAAACACTTTGAGTGTTCCAACTTGCGCTCAGGCTACAATCGATTACATTTTAAAAGGGAATGAAAAAGTAACATCGGTAAATCCCGTGGTTTTTGAGACCAATGATGGATATTTGAACGATATAAGGGGAAGACATATAAAAAAAGAACATGTTTTTAAGGCGATAAATGACGCAAGTGGAAAAGAAGTTGAGATGGGAGCAGTTGGGGCCGGGACTGGCACTCATTGTATGGGATTTAAAGGAGGGATTGGCAGTTCATCGAGAATCTTACCTGAATCTTTTGGTGGTTTCACTATTGGAGTGTTGGTAGTTACAAATTTTGGCGGGATATTAGAGATAAATGGTGCTCCGGTGGGAAGGGAGTTAGGTAAATTCTATTTTTCCGAAGGATTCATAGAAAAGGATGAGCTTTTAAAAGAGGATCAAGGTTCCTGCATAGTGGTAATTGCCACTGATGCTCCATTAGATTCCCGAAATCTAAAAAGATTAGCTAAAAGAGCAATTTTAGGTCTTGCTAAGACCGGATTTTTTTCAACCAGTGGCTCAGGAGACTATGTGATAGCTTTTACTGTTCAACCAAAATTAAGGATAAAACATGCGCCTCAAAAGATTTCAAGAAAAGTTGAGCTTTTATATGATGAAAAACTATCACCTTTGTTTTTAGCAGTAGTTGAGGCAACCCAGGAGGCGGTCTATAATTCCTTATTTAAAGCGAAAACAGTCAAGGGAAAAGATAATCATATCTTAGAAGCTATTCCAATAGAAAAGGTAAAGAAAATATGTGAAAAGTATAATGTTTTAGACTGGCACAAAAAGATTTTACCCTACGGGAGAAAATGATCGATTCGTTGAAGATAGTTACATTTTTGAAAAAAGGAGTCTTTTGAATAAAAGTTTATTGACATCTTTGGTGATTTTCTCAATTATTTTTATTTTTTGTAGAAAGGAATTGAATTTTATGGAGCTACATAAGAGTTCTTTAGTGGCTGATCTTCATTGCGATACTGCTCTGAGGATGCTTCAGGGGATTCAAATCAGCGTAAGGGATACTTCAGGTCATGTTGATATTCCGAGATTAAGAGAGGGTGGGGTTGATCTTCAGGTGTTTGCCTGTTTTATCTCCACCAATCATCCTAAGGATGATTGTGCGGATTATGTTCATCGTATGCTTGATACTTTGGAGGCTCAATTTGAAAGGAACAAAGCGAATATCGCCATTTGTACAAAAGCTAAGGAGGCAGAGGAAATCATAAATTCTGGGAGGATAGCAGGCTTTCTGGCCATTGAAAACGGGGTGGCTATTGAGAATAACCTGGAAGAGTTGAAGAATTTCTACAAGCGGGGTGTCCGTTATTTGACCTTAACCCACACCTCAAGCAATGACTGGTGTATCTCATCCGGGGATGAGAATCCTGAATCCTTTGGTCTTACAGATTTCGGCAGAGAAGTGGTGAAGAAGATGAACGAACTCGGGATGATAATAGATGTCTCCCATGCCTCTGAAAGCGCGTTCTGGGAAGTATTAAAGGTTACCACCGATCCTATAATCGCTTCCCATTCCTGCGTTTATGCGTTAAATCCCCATGACAGAAATCTAAAAGATGAGCAACTTAAGGCTTTGGCCAAAAATGGAGGAATGGTGGGTATTAATTTTTTCCCAGCCTATTTAAGCAAAGAATTCAATGAAAAGCTAACAAATGCCTGGGAAAAATCTAAAAAAGAAAAAGAAACTCTTTTGAATAAATATAAAGATGATCAAAAGAAAAGAAGGGAGGTTTATCACCAAATCTGGGAGGAGATAAAAGAAGAGCTGAAAGGGATCAAGGTTGGTCTTTCGTTGGTTGTGGATCATATCGATTATATCGTTAATCTGGTTGGTGTGGATTATGTTGGATTTGGCTCTGATTTCGATGGGGTAACATTTTTACCCTCTGGGTTAGAGGACTGCTCCAAGCTTCTTGAGATAACTAAAGAATTGGTTAGACGGGGTTATTCTGAGAGCGATATAAAAAAGATTTTAGGTGGGAATTTCATGAGGGTTTTCAGGGAGGTGTGTGACAAATGATGTTTTTGATTTGTTTAATCTCAAAAATTTTTCGATGTATCGGCATTAGGAAATGCCGATGCCTACAAGCTTCGGGAATTCCTATTCCCGAAGCATCAAAAGAATTTTTTACCTTCGCTGGTTATTGGAACGTCCTCAGAGCTTTTTCGATCGGGTGGCGTATGCCTCAATAGAACGTATTCACCTTTCAAGATTTTGTTAACTACTCGGATAAACTTTTCCGGGGCTAAGGATTGAAGC
>JAUWYR010000008.1 GCA_030615745.1 Candidatus Zixiibacteriota bacterium
AAGTTAATTTTTATTGATTTGAGACGAATATTAGTTATATTAATATTGAGATCGCAGGGAATTTGTTTCTAATTACATATCTCAAGAGGTGATCAGGATGTCATCCAAGAAAAAAGGAGTTAAGCAAACAAAAGCAAAGAAAGCGGATTCCCAAAAAGCACCCGACGGAATTAAGCGAGCTGGGAAATCTGCACATTTACCACCTAAGAAAGAAAAGAGAACTCCCAGGGGTAGTATCAAGGCTTCTGCGAGCCCGGCAGCAACCTTTAAACGCAGACAGGAACCGCTGCAGAAAAGTGAAGAAAGATACCGTTCGCTTTTCAATCAAGCAAGGGATGGCATTGTGTTAATTGATCTGCAAACAGGTCAAATTCTTGATTGCAATCCAGAATTTCAGAATTTAAGCGGAAGAAAGCTTAAACAGCTGAAGAAAATGAAGATATGGGAGTTAAGACCTTCTGGAAAGGTTGAGGCAGCTAAGAAAAAATTCTTTGAGGTGAAACAGAAAGGAACAGGTGGTTCCAGGGAACTTGAATTTCAAAAGCCCAACGGAGAGCTTGTTGCCGTTGAGTTCGTAAGCAAAGTCACAAGAATTGGAAAGCAGCAATATATCCAGAGCTTGGCAAGAAATATCACCGATCGCAAACGGGCGGAGGAGGCACTTCAATGGGAGCTGGCGGTAAACATGGCTATCGCTAAATTATCTGGCGCGTTAATTACTCCTTCATCTTCCATACAGGATATTGCGAATACTGTTCTGTATTCTGCCAAAATCCTTACCCAGAGCGAGCATGGGTATGTCTCCTCCATAGACCCCAAAACACTTAATACCATCGCCCACACTCTGACCAGGATGATGGATAAGGAGTGCTCAGTTGGGGGTGAAGATAGAAGAATTAGATTTCCCATAGGAGCTGATGGCCTATATCCATCGCTTTGGGGTCATGCGTTAAACTCCCGGGAGGCTTTTTTAACCAATGCCCCGCACAAGCATGAGGCATCTCGAGGCATCCCAGAGGGTCACATAACTCTTAAAAATTTCTTATCTGTTCCGGCGATGATCGGTGAAGAGTTAGTGGGACAAATAGCTTTAGCTAATTCAACTAAAGACTATACTCACCGTGAGCTCCAGGCGGTCAAACGGCTAGCTGAACTGTATGCCATGGCGGTCCAGCGCAAGCGGGCGGAGGAGGTATTGAAGGAACGCACAGATCAACTTAACGAGCGAGTTAAGGAACTGAATTGTTTGTATAGCACTTCTAATTTAATTGAGAAGCAAGATATTTCAATTGGGGAGATACTTCAGGGGACGGTCGAGCTAATGCCCTCCGCTTGGCTGTATCCGAAAATTACTTGTGCACGAGTTGTTCTAAAAGATCAAATTTTCAAAACCAATAACTTCCAGGAGACCATCTGGAAACAGGCGTCCGACATCATTGTGCATGGTGATCCAGTGGGTAGGTTAGAGGTGTATTATATGGAAGAAAAACCTGAAGGGGATGAGGGACCTTTCATCGCGGAAGAGAGAACTCTGATCAACGCCGTCGCCGAGCGATTGGGAAAAATCATCGAGCGCAAACGAGCGGAAGAAGAAATTCAAAAATTGAATAGAAGCTTGAAGGCCAAGACCACGGAACTTGCCTCGGCCAATAAAGAATTGGAAGCATTCAGTTACTCCGTATCCCATGATTTGCGTGCTCCGCTAAGGGCTATTGACGGCTTCAGCCGGGCGTTGCAGGAAGATTATGCCAACAAGTTGGATCAACCGGGAAAGGACTATCTCAGGCGGGTAAGTGCTGCAACCCAGCATATGAGACAGCTGATTGATGATTTACTGAATCTGTCATTGGTCATGCGTGCCCAAATGCGACATGAGAAGATCAATCTAAGTGAAATGGTGCGAGCCATCACAGCAGAGCTTCAGAACACTCAACCAGAACGTCAGGTAGAGTTTATTATAGAGGAGGGGTTACTCGCCCATGGCGACCCGCGATTATTGCGGGAGGTATTGGAGAACCTTTTAGGTAATACCTGGAAGTTTACCGAGAAGCATTCAAAAGCGAAAATAGAATTTGGCACGGTTCATAAGGAGGAACAGATAGTTTATTTCGTACGGGATGACGGTGCCGGTTTTGATATGACTTATGCAAACAAATTGTTTATTCCATTTCAGCGTCTTCACTCAACTGCTGAATTTTCGGGTAATGGCATCGGTCTGACAATCGCAAGCCGGATCATAAATCGACATGGAGGCCGCATCTGGGCTGAAGGTGAAGTGGAAAAGGGTGCGACCTTCTATTTCACCCTAGGATAAGATAATGGAGAAAGGTTAGTAAATAGCTATAAATTGGGCGCTAACAGCAGATTTGTAAGTTGATTGGCTATAACAAATTCTGTTGTGTGCGCAGAAACCTATGATGTATTGTTACTTTTAAACAAGCCACCCCCTACCCAAAAGGAGAGATTAGATGAGTATACAACTTCGGGTACTTATTGTTGAGGATTCGGAAGACGATGCTGCCTTGCTGGTGCGAGAACTGCGAAGAGCTGGCTATGAACCTGTTTTCAAAAGAGTTGAAACAGCAAAAGCCATGTCTGCTGAGCTGAAGCGGCAGGAATGGGATATCGTCATCTGCGATTATGTTATGCCGAAGTTCAGCGGACTTAAGGCCTTGAGCGTATTGAAGAACAGCGGAGTTGACCTACCCTTCATCATCATTTCTGGTAAAATTGGCGAGGAGACAGCGGTGGAAGCGATGAAAGCTGGTGTACATGATTACTGTATGAAAGATAATCTTACCCGACTTGGTCCTGCTATCCACAGGGAATTAAAGGAAGCAGTTGTTCGAAGAGAGCGCAAACTTGCACAAGAGGCCCTGCGTGACCAAGCCCAAATAATGGACCAGGTTCACGATTCGGTGATCTCAACTGACCTTGATGGGCATGTGACAAGCTGGAACAAAGGCGCAAAAAGACTGTTCGGCTATTCTGCCAAAGAGGCTCTGGGTAAGCATATATCGTTTGTCTATCCCGCGGATCAACACCAGTTTCTTCAACAAAAAGTAATCAAGCCTCTCAAAAAGAAGGGTCAACATGAAGTTGAAGTGCGGATGCGGAGAAAGTCGGGAGAAGACTTTTACGCCCACCTTTCACTTTCACTACTGAAAGACAGGAAGGGTTCCGTTGTCGGAATGATCGGTTATTCAATGGATATAACCCCGCGCAAGCATGCTGAGGAGGCACTGAGAGAAACGACCAAGCAACTGGAGATTGAGCGAGAGGCGCTGGAAAGGAAGAACATTACCTTACGCGAAATCCTCAATCAGATCGATGCGGAGAAAAACAATCTGAAGCAACAGATTACCACAAACGTCGAGCAGGCAATAATTCCTACTCTGCTCAGACTGAAAGAATCATCTCACACCTCCCTTTCCAGAAATTTCGAGATGTTGGAAAAAGATCTGCGGGAAATCGTCTCACCTTTTCTTCAAACGCTAAAAAATAACTACTCTAAACTATCTCCAAGAGAGTTAGAGGTCTGTCGTCTCATAAAAAATGGAATGACATCAAAGGAAATAGCCGAGGCATTACATCTGTCTCTGATGACGATACACAAGTATCGCGAGTTGATAAGGAAGAAATTGGGTCTAGTCAACAATGATATCAATCTCCGTACTTATCTGCAGTCACTCTGATTACGAAAAAACTTATGAATAAATAGGATCTTTGCGTTGTCTATAAAACTTTCCGCTTTAATCAGAGAGTAAAGAATTCTTGTGTAAAAATTCATATTATCAGACACTTCTTTTCAACCACCTTCCTTTTCGATACCAAAAGTAAAAAAGGGATGACCCAACAAAAGTAGCCAAAACAATAGCCCACCAGACCCCATTCTGATTAAAACCGAAAACCTTGGTGAAGAGAAGTATCAAGGGAATCTCCAGTGCCCAGGAATAGATCATTCCTATTACCATCGAAGGAACATTATCCCCTGCCCCAGCAAAGATCATTTCCAAGGTTATAAATAGGCCAAGAAAGGGAAAACCTACTGCCTGAATCCTTAAAAGAGTAGTTCCTAAGGAGACCAGATCTGGAGCCTGAAAGAATATCTTAACAATGAAGGGAGCAAAAACAAAATTAACTAATCCGAAGAAGGTCATGATACCCATAGCGAAAAGTGAAGTTAAATTAGCTGTCTTTTTAGCACGCTCCAATTTTCTTGCTCCTAAGTTCTGACCGATCAAAGATGAGAGACCAAGACCCATCCCCACGATTACCATAATACCCAAGGAGGAGATTCTCATTCCAATTCCATAAATTGCCACCACCCCTGTGCCAAAAACTGCAACTAAAGGCATGATTATCAACCGGGCAAAAGAAAATGATATGTCATTTATTCCGGTGGGGAGCCCAATTCTTATGATCTGGAGCAGAGATTTTAATTTAAGTCTCAACCGGCTTTTCAAATGTAACGTAACATTACATTTTCCTGAAAAGAATACAAGGAGCCCGGTGAAAAAAGCTGTGAAAAAGGATATAACCGAGGCAACCGCTGCCCCCACCACTCCCAGTTTTGGGAAAAACCACCAGCCGAAGATCAAAAATGGATCCAGTATTAGATTTAAACCGGTTGACCCCAGCATAATAGCCATAGCTATGTTAGGATTTCCAATACTTCTTAAGGCGGTATAGATGGTGAAAGTTGAAAATGCAAATCCTAAGCCTAAAAACTGCACCTTGCCATATCTTATTCCCATATTTACCACCTCTCCTTTAGCACCCAAAAGAACCAAGATTTTGTCAATTAAGAAAAATCCAATTGAGCCAAAAAAGATGGCCAGCATCCACTTTAAAAGTATGGTGTCTTTTATCGCTCTTTCTGTTTCCAGATAGTTTTTTTCACCATAACGTCTGGAGATAATAGCTAAAGAACCTGTTCCAGCGATCTGATTGGCTGAAGTTATGACCCAGTAAAAGGAAGAAAATATGGTTATGGCTGCCACCGGCTCAGCGCCTAATTTTGCCACCCAGAACATATCCACAATATCGTAAATATTCAAAGCTGCAAATCCAATCATTGAAGGGAAGCCCATCCTGAAGATGCTTTTTATTATGCTTCCCTCTGTATGGTCATATATTTTTTTCATATCTTTTAAAGAAAGTCAAAACTTCATTCTTTTATGATACCAGAACGTGTGATTCAGTTAACCGAATTAAGCTCAAATATAGTCAGAAGTTCATTAAAATCAATCTTTCCCTGGCACTAAAAGAAAGAATACGATTTTCCAACTTAAAAGCATCAATATTTTTCGGGATGGTTTTAAAAAAAAGAAGCTTTTTAGTCAGATCTAAGGCAAAACGTAATCAAGGATTTTTGGGCAAAAGAAAGTTACATTACTCTCCACAAACACTTAACTTTTTTCTTTAATAACTTAATGCATCTACTTCATACACATAAGCTTTTGATTTTTTTTATTTAAAAGAAACTTAAATAATTTTTAACTAAAAAAATCTTTCTATATCTCAGACACTAAATCATCCAAGCTGCGGCGGGGTGTTTTCTCCGGCTTTTCATCAGGATAACCGATTGGGAGTATGATTATGGGTCTTAAAGTGAGTGGAATGTCAATTATTCTGCTTACCTCTGCCTCATCGAAAGCACCCACTATAACGCTCCCCAATCCTAAGTCAACTGCTGCTAAGTGAACGTAAGCGCAGGATATGGTAGCATCCTGAATTGAATATAAAGTCTCGCCTCGTTTTCCATATCTTTGAGCAGACCTTAAAGGGTCAATGCAGAAGACTAAATCAATTGGAGCTTGAGCTATAAAGTCTTGATCCCAGGAAGCCTTAGCAAGATTTTCTTTTTTCTTTTCATCTTTAACCAGAAATATCTGATAAGCTTGCAGGTCCCCAGCAGAAGGAGCTGAGTTTGCCACCTCTAAAAGTTTTTGAATTTTCTCTTCTTCTATCTTTTTTTTCTGAAAAGCTCTGATAGAATGTCTCTTTTTTACTACTTCAAAAAATTCCATATAATCTCCCAATAAAATAATCTGAAGGGCGGAGTAAACTCCGCCCAAATCAATCAAGGTTATTACTATCTTTTTTTATAAGGCTACCTACTTTTTGAAGTTTTCTAAGGCTTCCTCAAGGGTATCATACACATCAAAGACCAAAGTGAGTTTGGTTATGGCAATGAGTTCCTGGATTTTTTTGGTAAGGTTGGCTAATTTAAGATTGCCACCTTTCTCTTTGAATTTCGTATGGTGATGGATAAGGATGGCAATGCCGGATGAGGACATCCATGCTGTCTTGCCCAAATCGATTATAACCTTTTTTTGCCCTCTTCCTATAAGAGCATAGAGCTTCTCATCCAACTCACCCACATCAGGTCCACCCATGAGTTTACCCACCGGCTCTAAGACAACAACATCATCTTTAGTATAGGAGTTTATCTTCATCTTATTTTCTCCTCCTTCTACATTGTTTTAAGGCACTAATATATATAAATGAACCTTTAGGTCAAAGGTTTTTTTAAATTTTTTCAAAAAAAGTTTTGAATATGTAAAAATCGACCTATTTTCTCTTATTAAAATAAGTAAAAGTCTTGACAACTTTTCTATTAAACATTATTTTGGTTTTAAGTTTTTGAAAAAAAATCAAGTGTAGGAGGATAATATGAGAAAAAGAGCCTTTTTTTTACTTTTGTCAATATTAATTCTTCAAACAAAAGCTTTTTCATCAGAAGAGTATATCAAATTTGCTCGCTATCCCGCCCTATCACCTGATGGAAAAACTTTAGCTTTTTGCTATTTTGGAGATATATGGACTGTGCCAAAAGCAGGTGGAGTGGCGAGGAGATTAACAGACCATCAGGCAAACGACATCCATCCGGTCTGGTCACCGGATGGGAACTATATTGCATTCTCCTCTGACAGAAATGATAATTACGATATATTCATAATATCCAAAGATGGTGGTATACCAAAACAGTTGACTTTTCACACCAGAAATGATTTAGTTACATCCTGGTCACCGGATGGGAAAAAACTCCTTTTCTACTCAGGAAGGTCTGGATGGAGCGACTTTTACGAAACAGACACATCTGGAAAAACGCCGATAAAGCTTACCGGTGGATGGAACGAGGCTGAATTTTATGGAGAATATTCACCTGATGGAAAATATATAGCTTATAACGATGGTGAGGGGTTGTGGAACTGGTGGAGGAAAAAGGTCATCTCCCCTTGCTGCTCAGATATATATGTTCTTGATTTAACCTCCAAAAAATTCAGCTCAAAAAGGATCACCAATTTCGAAGGTAACGACCTCTGGCCAATGTGGTCAGATGATGGTGATTATATCTTTTACGTTTCCTCAAGAGATGGAATTCCAAATCTATGGAAAATTCCAAAAGATTCTAAAAAACCCTCTCAATTGACATTTTATAAAGATGATGGTGTTAGCTGGCCCTCCATCTCAAAAGATGGAAAATTCATTGTTTACGAATATGATTTCGGAATATGGATGATTCCAACTTCTATGGGAGAACCACAAGAGATTAAAATTGTTATCCAATCCGAGCCTAAAACCAATATCAAAGAGGAAAAAACCTACAAGTCTTCTGTTTCAGAATACTTGCTTTCACCTGATGGGGAAAAGATAGCTTTTGTGATAAGGGGTGAGCTCTTTGTAGTTCCAGAAGAAGCTGGAGGAGATGCCAGAAGATTGACCAAAACTCCCTGGCGTGAATCTCAGATAACCTGGTCTTCTGATAGTAAAAAAATTGCCTATACTTCTGATAGGGATGGGAATCAAGACCTTTTTTTAGTGGATATAAAATACCCAGAGGAGAAAAGATTGACCAAAACTCCAGAGAACGAGACAAAGCCACACTTTTCCCCTGATGGAAAATATATCGCCTACTACAAAGGCACAGACAAAATCTGCTATATCTTAGCTGAGGGAGGAGAGGAAAAGATATTCGTTTCCGGGAATTTCATCGATTTTCCAACTGAGCCAACTAAAGAGTTCGAATGGTCGCCTGATTCAAAATGGATAGCTTACACCATGCTGGGTCCAGATTATAACACAGATATCTGGGTGAAGTCTATCGATGGAAAAAAGTCTTATAACATAAGCCAATTAGCTAAGTATAACTACAGACCTAAATGGTCAAAGGATGGAAAGATCATCTATTTTTCTTCCACCCTAAATGTGAACACTGATATTTATAAGATAGACCTTTTGCCTGAAAAAATAGAGTTCAAAGAGGATATTTTAGATAGTCTATATGAGAAAAAAGAGAAAAAGAAAGAAGATAAAAAAGATAAAGGAGATAAAGAAGAAAAAAAAGAGGTAAAGATTGATTTTAAAAATATTGAAAAAAGGGTTAAAAGGGTTACAGAGATAATAAATGACCAGACCTATCCGGTTTTAACTCCGGATGGCAAAACCTTTGTATTTGTTTCTGATATTTTGGGCAAAAAAGATATATGGAGTCTGCCAACTGAGGAAGAGGAGAAGAAATTGACTCAGCTAACAACTACCGAAACTGAAAAATCACACCTTACGGTTACCCCTGATAGCAAGAAAGTCTATTATTTATCTAAAGGTAGGATATACTCTGTCAATTTAACCGATAAAAAAGTTTCTCCTTTAGATTTTTCTGCAAAACTCGATGTTGATTATCCAAAAGAAAGGGAACAGATTTTTTGTGAATCCTGGAGGATTCTAAATTCTTACTTCTATGACAAAGACCTCCACGGAACAGACTGGGAAAATGTAAAGGAAAAGTATTATCCTATCTTACAGAATATATCCACCCGGAAAGACTTTTTTGACCTGATCAAGGAGATGATCGGGGAGCTTAACTCTTCACATTTGAATATCTATTCAAGGGGCGGAGGTGTGAGCTCGGAAAAAGAGACAGGTTATCTCGGAATAGAGCTCGATTACCAGGTTTTAAAAGATGAGGGATTACATAAGATAAAATATGTTTATTCAGAAGGACCTGCAGACCATAAGGATTCGAAATTGGAGATAGGGGAGTATATACTCTCTGTTGATGGTGAATTATTAGAAAATGAGGCTAATTATTTTCAGCTTTTGGGTGGCAAGGTCGGCAGGAGAGTAAAACTTTTGGTCAACTCGAAACCGAAAACAGATTCTGCAAAAGAAGTTTTTATTAAGCCGATTTCAAGAAACAAGAAACAAGAAAAAGAAACAAGAAATAAGTATATCGATCTGGTATATGAGGATTGGGTGGATAAAAAAAGAAATCTGGTTGAGGAAAAAAGTGAGGGGAGGTTAGGATATCTTCATATCAGAAGGATGAATAAGACCTCCTTGAACAGGTTTAAAAAGGAAATTACCTCTGAGGTAGCAGGCAAACAAGGAGTGATAATAGATGTGAGATATAATCGAGGTGGATGGACTGGGGTATATATATTAGAGGTCTTGATCAAAAAGCCTTATGTTATGCGTAATTTCAGGGCTTCGGAAAAAGTATCCGAGAACAAATACAGGTCAAATGCCTTGGAAAAACCGACTGTGCTTTTGATAAATCAGCATGCTTTTTCAAATGCGGAGATATTCGCTCAAGGATTCAAAACCTTGAATTTAGGAAAAATCATTGGCTGGCCAACCGCAGGAGGGGTTGTTGGAACAAGCGAATGGAGACTTATCGATGGGTCATATCTTAGAAAGCCTTCCTGGGGAGCTTTTACAGTTGATGGAGAAAATTTAGAAAATAATCCGAGAGAACCTGATATCTATGTTGAAACAACACTTGAGGACCTGATAAATGGTCGTGATCCCCAATTGGAAAGAGCAATTCAGGAGCTTCTTTTGGAGTTGAAATAGAAATTTTGGATTTTTGAGCGCTCAGAGTTTTAAAACGAATTTATCTGTTTAATCTGTTGGGAATCATCCGCTCAATCTGTTTCATCCGTGGGGAATTATCCGTTCAATCCGTTCAATCTACTGTGAAATCCGTTCCAACCGTTTAATCTGTTGGGAATTAATATGCCTAGTAACGCTGGTTATCTCCCTACCCGGGCAGCTATGCTTTTAAATCATATTCACAAACTACCTATTTTGTTTTCTCTATAGTATTATTATACTCTACCTCTGAGACACAACCCCGGAAAGATTTTTTTAATAACCTTTTCTTCTGCCAATAGCAATCCAGTCAAATTCAACATCTTTTTTTTCAGAGACTGATTTCACTAAAAAACCTTTAGAAAACTGTCCACTAACAAAAAGCTCGCTGAATTCTCCTTTGGAAGTTAAAGTGATTCTTAAAGGAACCTCAGTTGAGATCGCCTCGCAAAACAATCTATTAAACTCAACTTTTGCCATACCATCTACCAATCTTGCTGTGCCTGAACACATAAATTCCACCTCGGGTGACTCTATTGCAAAAAGTGGCTCTTTACCCCTTGAGGTCTCGACTAAACTGCTTTTTGTTCCTGTGGCATAGATAGTTCCAGCAACATATAGTCCCCGATTATTTGGATAAGCTCCAGCTGAATAGACATAAAGCCCATAAAAATCTTTGTTATTACTTCTCAGCACATTTCCCCTCTCCCCGGTTGCATCGATTCCTTCATCTCCAGCATAATAAACCACAATTCCATCACCTGAAGCCCTGAAAACAGAGACACCATCATCCTTTACTTTATCGATATCAATACCATCATAAGCACTATCCACAGAAAGACCATCCTCTTTAGCGAATTTTACTTTCACCCCATCATCAAAAGCCTCACCTATATAAAACCCTCTATGCGCCCTCTGAACATTCATCCCATTACCCATAGCATCTTTTCTTTTATCAATATCCCATCTTTTTCAGAAAAATCGATTTTGAGCCCATCCTGATTTGACCCCAAAGACTCAGGATCAGCTGGATTTTCGTAAGAAAACTTTTTTTTCACAAAAGGAGTATCATTTTTAGCCAGAATCGCAAACTCATCAAATCCCTTATCAGGTATTGGAGAAGCAGTAAAATCTTTTGCACTCACAAATAAATTTTGAAAAAAAGATTTATCATAGTAATTTTTTGAGTCATCTAAAGATGATATACCCTCAGGTGCTCCGAAGTCTTTTTTATTCGAAACCTTATTCTCTTCTTTTTCTTTAAATTCTATTTTTGATAAATTTAAATTCTCTTTTTTCAGATTCAGGTCTGAACAGTTTTGGTTTTTCAGATTATTAATTTCTGAAAAAAGAATGTCTTTTTGCAAAGAATTTACATCATTTATTTTGTCTTCTGAAAATAAAAGCTTTTCTTTCTCGTAGAGTCCTTCGGATAAATTAAAAAAGAAGAAAAAAGAGAAACAGAGAAAAGAAATCCACATAAAAAATCTCATAAAGCTTAAGCTTTTACAGGACATAATCTTCCTCCTTTTGCTTAAAACTTTAGTTTAAGACTAAAATTATTTTTCTAAAAGCTACTTTTTTAGAATCGAATAGATTTTTTGCCCCCGCGAAAAAACGGTTCAAACCAAAATGAAAGCTATCTTTTCTTATCTGGTAAATTATTTACAAGTTCATATTCGCCTTTCAGTATTTTTTCCACAGTCTCAGCAAACTTCTCAGGTGTCAAGCTCTGGAGTTTGTAGGGATGCCAGAGGGTTTTTTGAAAGTTGCTTATATCTTTTTCTGTATTTTTCTTCTTCATATACTAAAAAAGCCACCCCAAACTTCACTTGATCCTCCCTCAAGCAAGTTCAGAATGGCATTTTCCAAGGTGTCGAATATTCAAGTTTTTATAATTATAAGACAATAGCTTTTAGTTTGTCAAGTAAAATCTTAAGAAAAATCAACATTAAATTTATCGATAAGAGTTTGAAGGAATGAAAGCCTGATGATTTAAACCCAGAAAAAATCCTTTTGCCTCTTAGGATCTCGAGGGAAGCGCTGAAAGGTAAACACCACACAAAAAAAATTTATTTAACCGGGTTTCACTTTATCGCCCCAACCGGACAAATGTTTTTGCAGTTGTCACACAAGATGCACTCAGTGGAGGTGATTTTTTTACCCTCTTTAATATATTTCATCGGATTCACATCCATAGGACAGTTTTTATCGCAGAGTTTGCATTCGATACATTCTTTTTTAGAAGGTTCCATCCTGAGTAATGCTATGCTCGAAGGAACTTTCATCACTAAAGAGACCGGACAGATGATTTTGCAAAAGGCTCTTTTCTTTTTAAAAATGAAAGCTAAAGGAATGGCTAAAACATAATAGATTCCATTTCCAACCAGAAACCAAATGAGTTGATCATACTTACCTAAATTTTCATAAATGTGAGTGTGCATAAAATCGTAACCTTTTGCTATGAAGATGTAAGGAATCAAAATAGAAATGGCAAAAACAGGAAATCGAATAAATGTATATTTTTTTGGAACAGGTTTATTTTCAGCAATAGGCAACCAGTCTAAAAAAGCAGCAGTCCAGCAAGCCCATCCACAAAAACCTCTCCCGAAAAAAATGGGTCCAAAGACTTTTGCTATGGCATAATGAATCAAAACACGGGTGATGATTCCAGAAGCAATATAAAATACAGTCTCTTCAAGTTATAGATTCTCCCTTTGAAAAACACCAACAAAAATCAAAAGAAGCAAACCAATTGCTAAAATAGAGATTTTTCTGCCAAGATCTTTTTCTCTCCCTTTTTTCGAATCTGAGATAAAAATTCCAGAAGAGATCCACCCACCGATCCAGAGAAAGATTATCCAGAAACCATACCACCCGCTTAAAAGATATAAAAGCAAAGAAACAAGAAAACCTATAAAAAAGGAATAAGATTTAATATAATTTTTTTCATAATTTCTCTATTATCAACATAATCATTTTCTGAGTTTATACGAGGAGGGATTTCTTTTTGTTCTAAAAGATTTTTCAGCCGTGCACAAAATCGCCCACTCTTCTCATCCATTCAAGTTCTTCTGGATTCATAAGTCCTTTATCCAAAGTTAAAAGCGCCTCTCGCATCTGTTCTGGGTTTTTAGGACCAGTAATGCACACATGCACGGATGGATGGGATAGACAAAAGCGGTGACAGTCACTTGACTTTGGAACTTTTTCTTCTTTTGGAATTTTTCTTTTTTTCAAAAGCCGACCATGCTTGGTCGCATTAAAAACTACTATCCCTGGACCATTTTCCTTTGGCAGGTAAGGGAAAACCTCTTTTTCAGCTCCCCGGTGGGCTGCACTGTAACGAATGTGAAAGATATCGAAGATTTTCTCTTTCTCCAAAATCGGAAATAAAGACCTGTTATGAGAGGAGATTCCAAGGAATCGGATTAAACCTTTCTCTTTTAAGTCCAGGGTTTTATCTATTATCTTTTGCGAAGGTCTTTTATTGAAATAACCTAATAATAAAACATCAATGTAATCTAATTTAAGTGATTTAAGCCCCCTTTCTAAAAACCACTGTAAAAGAGAAGACACCCGCGGAAAATACTGAAGAACAACGACTATCTTTTCCCTGTCTTTTTTAGCTAAATTGCGAATAGCCTTTCCCATCCCTTTTCTGCGAAGCGCTCCCCAATAAAAATAATTTACCCCACGCTCATACGCCTCCTCAATAGCTTCTTTCGGAACACCGTAGCTTGAACCAATTCCCAGCCTGCCCACTTTTAATCCTGTTCTTCCAAGTATGATTGGTTTAAATGACATTTTCTTTAATAGACTAAAATACGAAAAGTTTTTAGATTTTCTGCATTTCTTGAATAAGAAGCGAAGCGACCTTCTGTGCACCATTAATCTCATACTTTCCAAAGCCATTTTTTGTCATCTCCAATAACTTATTTTCATCTCTTAATTTTAAGATGATATCTCCGAGTTTTTTAGAATCATCTTTTGTCTTTAAGGGATAAACAACTCCATTTTTTTGTGCGAACTCGAAATTTTGTGGTGCAAATGTTCCAATCAAAGGGAAAAGAGCAAAAAAAGGCAATCCCAATCCAACTGCCCAATTGGTCCTTTCATGTGGTGCGGCAACAAAAGCATCCAGATAAGGCATCAACTCTATCGTCCTTTTTGTCTCAGAGGTTCTATCTTTTTCTTTGGTCAATAAAAGCTCCCAATTTTTATTTTCTATTAAATCATCTTTTTCATCCCCAACAAATTTTATATTCAATTTTTTCACCTCATCCTCTATTTTTTTATATTTTCTCTGATTAGCTCCCAAGAAGATAATTGCTCGCATATTCTTCTGAATAACCGATTTTGTTCCCAAAATTATCTTTTCAATATGTCTGGGAGGATAAGCACCTGAGGTGAAAAATCCGATGGTCAGACTCTTTTTAGATTTGACCCTTTCGACTCTTTGATTAAAAGAGTCTTTTGCATCCTCTAAAGCTTCAGGCTCTATCAAAAGTCCGGTGATCACAATAGTTTCAGGGTCAGCACCAAAGTTAACAAGTTTATCTTTGGTCTCCTTTAAAGGAACAAAGATTTTTTCAACCCCTTTTATCGCACACTCCTTTGGAGCTGAGATCTCCCCATGCAAATACCAAACTCTACAGACCTCAGAAAGTATAGTTGCTGTGAGAGGATGGGCAACCAAACATACTCCCTTAAATTTTTCGAAACTTCTTTTTATATTTTGACCGAGTATTTTTAAAAAAAATGAATCCTTTGATAACCCCTTCTTTTTTCCACGAAAAAAATTATAAAATTTTGTAGCAAGTCCACCTTTTCCACCTAAAAAATATAATCTTTTAACTAAATTCCACCCTACCTTTGATAACCCCTTGGACTGGTCAAATACATTTAGAAAAGGGGAAACTACTTTCTTCTTTGAGCACTCTTTTTGCATAAGCCGAAAAATGCTATCTAAATAATTAGGATGCCCTCTGCCGATCTCTGTTGAGAGAAAAACTATTTGGGGTAATTTATTTGTTTTTGACATATTCTATGAATTCTTCGGATATAAATTGAAAAATAGAATAGAACAAAAAAGAACAATGTCAAGTGGTATTTGAGCTTTTAAAATGAAGTTTGTAAAGACAAAACTTTTATTCTTTTATTTTAATTTTTCTTGCTTTTGAAGTGTTTGCAATATATTTTCATTCTCTATGTCTCAAATTCTTTTTATCTTAATCTTGGTTATCTGCTTTTTCTGCTGTGGACAATTTTATTTCGTCTTAAGAGCCTTAAAAATAGATATTAACAAAGAACCTAAAGGCATTGACTTTACCCCACCTGTGTCAATACTTAAGCCTCTTAGAGATATAGATCCTGAGTTATACGAAAATCTTTTAGCCTTTTGCCAGCTCGACTATCCATCCTATGAGATCATTTTCTGTTTTAAAGATAGTTCAGACCCTGCTTTTGAAATAGTTAATAGATTGAAAAAAGAAAATTATGATATTCCAATAAAGATTGTTGTGGACCCAAAATTTTATGGTTTCAATCCAAAGGTGGATAATTTGGTCGCTGGTTTAAATGTTTGTGAAAACGATTTGATTCTGATATCTGATGGTGATATAAGACCACACAGATCTTATCTAAAAGAGATTGTTCCCTTTTTTAAAGACCCCAAAGTTGGATTGGTGAACAATCTAATTAAGGGTGATGGCAACCTTTCTTTTGGCGCAATTTTTGAAAATCTCCATCTCAACATATTTATTATCGGCGCTGTCTGTTTAACCAAATATGCTTTCGGTCACCCTGCAGTTATTGGTAAATCGATGCTTTTGAAAAAATCTGACCTTGAAAAGATAGGCGGTATTTTAGCATTTAAAGATTATCTGGCAGAGGACTATCTTATCGGAAGAAAACTTCAGAAAATGGGGAAAAAGGTGATAATATCAAATCGAATGATTACCACCATCAACCACTCCCGCCCCTTTCCCAAGTTCTGGAACCGCCACCTCCGCTGGGCGAAGATACGTTCCCGTCTTCATGTACCTGCTTATTTTTCAGAGCTTTTGTTAAATCCTATATTTTTCAGCCTTATATTTTTATTCACCTCCTTTTTTTCCAAAAGTGCATTTCATTTATTTTTGATAGTTGTAATTTTCAAAACGGTTTTAGATGCGGCTCAGGGAAAGATGGTGAACAGAAAAATAAACATTTTGACCTATCTTTTTGTTCCTTTAAAGGATTTGCTTTTCGTTATAATATGGGCAACTCCTTTTTTCAAAAGGGAAGTATCCTGGCGAAAGCAAAAACTGAGAATAAAAAGACAAACTGAGCTTGTCTCTATCGACTAAATATCTTCCTCTGGAGTGTAAATCTTTCCTGGCCGGACAGGCAGGTTTACCATTTTCTCCTTTTAAGGGTAGCTCACCTTCCCCGCAAGTTAAATTTGGAGTGTCAACCTTTAGGTTGACTTTTTATCATTTCAAGAGTAACCCCACCTTGCCCTCAAGGTAGGTTTAGAGTTCATTTTTGGTAGCCGCAACCTTCCCTGGCCGGGCAGGCAGGTTGTGATACTGTAACAGCACACCTTGAGACAAGGTATGCTACCCAGTAAAAAACCTATTATCTACAACCTATCACCTATAACCTACTTTCCTTCGTATTCTTTTATCTTTTCCACCCTCGGAATATGCCTCCCTCCCTCAAACTCCGCTTCAAGCCAGGTATCGACGATTTCAAGTAGTTGTTCTTCTGGTGTAAACTTTGATGAAATACACAAGACATTGGAATCATTGTGAGCTCTGGTTATCTGTGCCGCCTCTTTGGTCAAACAAGATGCAGCTCTTATTCCCTTAACCTTATTTGCTACGATGCACATTCCTATTCCGGTCCAGCAGAACAAAATCCCACGGTCGAATTCCCTTTTTGCAACTGCTTCTGAGACTTTCAAGCCGAAATCTGGATAATCGACACTTTCTTTTGAATCTGTTCCAAAATCTGTTATAGTGTGTCCTTTTTCCTTTAGATATTTTTTAACCTTTTCTTTGAATTCAAATCCTCGGTGATCTGCACCTAATGCTATTTTCATTTTTCCCCTTTCTCTTATTTACATTTGCGAGGCTAAAAGCCTCGCCTATCCTTGATGTCGAGTTTAGAAACTCGACCTACTCTCTTGACCCTTGCATCTTGTCCCTTGCCCCTTGCAACTTGACCCTTGCCCCTATCCTACCTACTCAATCCCATCTTCAACACACCACTGCTCCCAAAGCCATTGAATAAAGCTTCATCTTTTCTGTATCTGCTCTGGATAATAAAACAATGGGTGCTCCACCACCAACAACTATACCTCCTACCTTTGCACCAGCTAAATAGATCAAAGCCTTAACCATTATGTTGCCTGAGGCAATGTCAGGAACCAAAAATATATCCGTATCTCCGGAAACCTCTGACTCAATCCCTTTCATCTGAGCGGATTTTTTATCAATAGCGATATCAAATGCAACTGGTCCATCAACTACAACCTCCCCTAAATCCCCCCTTTCAGCCATTTTAGTAATAACTGAAGCATCGATCGTCTCCTGCATATCAGGATTAACTGTCTCCACTGCGGTTAAGCAGGAGACTTTCGGTTTTTGAATCCCCAAATTCTTTGCGACAAAAACTGCATTTTTAAGTATCTCTATTTTAGCTGAAACATCAGGTCTTATGTTCATACCCCCATCGGTCACCAGCAAAAATTTAGGATATTTTTCAATCTCAACCACTGCTACATGAGATAATAATTTTCCGGTTCTTAATCCTTTTTCCTTATCTAAGACAGCTTTAAGCAAAAAAGATGTTGAAACCTTTCCCTTCATCAAAAAATCAGCTTTTTTTTCTTTTACAAGCTGCACAGCTAACCGGGATGTCTTACTTTTATCTTTTTCATCTAAAATCTCAGCTTTAGTTAAATCAAAACCCTCTTCTTTGCAAATATTTTCAATCTTTTGTTTATCTCCAACAAATATCGGTGATAATATACCCTGATCTGTTGCTATCTTAGCAGCTTGAATAATTTCGGTCCCTTCAGCAGAAGCAATTGCCAAAATCTTTTTTTCCTTCTTTTTGACTGATTCTAAAAGTTCATCGAAACTTCTTATTTCATCCATCTGTTATACCTCTTTTTAACCAACAGCCGGGCAAGGTGCCTGACCTATGAAAATAATTTTTTTCTGACATTTTCGAGATAAGTAATAAACCTAAATGGTTCTTTATGATAGAAGACAAATTTTTTTTCTAATCAATTCACTTCACATAGGTCAGCCAGTGATGTTTGTCCTCCTCTTCGCCGGAGACGATTTTGAAAAATCTTTCCTGAAGCTTAAAAGTTATTGGTCCTCTTTTGCCATTGCCAATAGTTATTCCATCGATTGAGTTTACCGGGGTGATCTCAGCAGCTGAGCCGGTGAAGAATACCTCATCCGCAATGTAAAGTGCTTCTCGTGGAATGTTCTCCTCTTTTACCTTTATCCCCATCTCAGAAGCAAAGGTGATGACTGTATTTCTGATAATTCCTGGAAGGATCGATGCTCCAAAAGGAGGGGTTATAAGTGCGCCATCTCTTACGATGAAAACATTTTCACCACTCCCCTCACTCACATATCCATATACATCCAAGGCTATCCCCTCAACATAGCCATGGGATTTCGCCTCTAATTTTATCAATTGCGCATTCATATAGTTAGCTCCGGATTTAGCCATCGCTGGAAATGTATTAGGAGCCATCCTGTTCCAAGAGGAAACACAAGCTGAGATTCCATTTTCTATCGCATCTTCTCCAAGATATTTTCCCCATCTCCATACCGCAATAGCCACATCCACCGGGCATCCGGTTGGATCAACTCCTAACTGCTCGTAACCTCGGTAAACAACAGGACGGATATAGCATTCATCCAACTTGTTTATCTTAATCAAATCCAAAGTGGCTTTATTTATCTGCTCTTTGGTAAAAGGAATCTCCATCCTGTAGATCTTGCAGGAGTTGAAAAGTCTGTCAGTATGTGCTTTGAGTCTGAAAATAGCTGGACCGTTTTTGGTATGATAACACCTTATCCCCTCGAATAAGCTCGACCCATAATGAACCACATGTGAAAGGATATGGATTTTAGCATCATCCCAGTTAACAAGCTTTCCATTCATCCAAATCTTCTCAACTTTTTCAAATGCCATAACATCTCCTTTTTGTTAGGTTTTAGGTGGTAGGTGATAGGTTATAGGTTTTTAACTTCATAGAAATTCTTTCAAGTCTTATTTGGAGGGTCTCAGTTTTTCTAAAGATCTTTCCAAGCCCTTTAACATCCTTCCGCATTCATTATATCCTTCAATATATTCTTTGTAAATTTTTTCAGGGAAATAATTTTTCTTATAAGCGATAGTTAAATGATGTTTGGTTTCTCTTAGCTCTCCTAATGCTCTATTTATTCCTTCTAAATAAATATTGAGATGTTTGTTGTTCCAACCTTCAGCCAGATTTGCTGGAATTGAATTGGATGACCTTCTCAATTGTGAGCCTAACTCATGTAATTCGAATTTGGGGAGAGTTAAACTAAGTTTGTGAACATTTAAATGTAGTTCACATAATTTTTTATAAACCTCTAAATCCTCAAAACTTTTAATTCTCTCTTTAACCATCCTCACCTACCACCTATTACCTATTACCTATTACCCATCACCTACTACCTACTACCCCCAAAGCAATCGACATAAACTTGGTCTCAAAAGAATCCGCCCTTGAAGTCAAGACCACTGGTGCTTTTGTGCCCAGGACTACTGCTGCGCATTTAGCATTTGCAAATTCTATCAAAGTTTTATAGACCATATTTCCTGCTTCTATATCAGGAGCAAGTAAAATATCAGCTTTTCCAGCAACAGGGGATTTAATCTTTTTGATCTGGGCTGACTTCTGTGAAACCGCATTATCAAGACCAAAAGGTCCATCCACAAAAGCACCTCTTATCTGACCCCTTTTAGCCATCATGGATAAACAAGCAGCATCCACAGTTTTTGGCATCTTTTCCGGATTTATCTTCTCAACTGCACAAATACATAAAACTTTTGGATATGAAATTCCTAATCTGTAAGCAAAATCTACCGCATTTTGTATTATCTGTGCCTTTTCCATAAGATCTGGAGCAATGTTTATCGCTGGATCTGTAAGCAAAAGAAGTCTCGGATAATTCGGAATCTCAAAAACTGCAAGATGGCTTAAAAGCTTTCCAGTCCCAATACCTCTTTGTTTATCCAGTATCGCTTTTATAAAAGGAGCGGTTCCGACCAGTCCCTTCATCAAAAGATCAGCCTCATGATTATTTATCAAATCACAACAAATCTGCGAGGCATAAAGTTCATCCTTCTCATCTATTATTTTGTAATCATTTGAATTCGATTGTGCTTTTGACAGAAGATCTATGATTTTCCCTTTTTCTCCAACTAAGATTCCTTCAATAACCTTTTCTTCTCTTGCCTGCTTTATAGCTAACAAAACCTCTAAATCCAAAGCATCTGCCACTGCAATTCTTTTTGGTCCGATATTCCTCGCTAAGTCCAAAATCTCTTTTAAAGTTTTCATGTCCCTTCGCTTGACAAATTAAAATAGTTCCGTATAATATTAAAGGAGGCTTTGTGATGGATAAGTGTCCATTCTGTCATCTTAATTTAAGAGATACCGATAACTTCTGTCCTTTGTGCGGTTATCCACAGGTTTTGGCTTTGCCTTATAAACCTGTTATTAAAAGCAAAGGAACCTACGTTTTGCTGGCTATCTTAAGCATTCTTTTGGGAACCTTTTCCTTTATTTTTTCCTATGCCTCTTTAAACTTATTAGGTTTACTATTTGTCGTTTTCTCCCTTGTCTTTGCTGGTATATGTCTTGAGGGAATTGCGCACAAATTCAATGGAACTCTCATCAAATATTTAGCAATCACAGGATTGGTCTTAGGAATGTTCGGTTATCTTTTCTCAATATTTTTTAATTCCCATGTCCCCACCTCAGGCTATACCATGTAAAACTTGTTTTATCTGCCTACTGCATACTGCCTACTGTATACTCTTATCAATACTTCTTCTCCTTCTCCTCTCCTTTTAAAACCCTTAATGCTCCCAGACTTAAAGCTTCCATCTCATCCTCTCCTGGAAAGACCAAAACTTTTGCCAAAAACTTCACCCTCTGTTCTATCATCCTGACCAATTTTTTAGAAAAAGCTATTCCTCCTGTTAAGATTATAGCATCTATCTTTCCATGCAAAGTAGTTGCCATAGCACCGATCTCCTTAGCTATCTGATATACCATAGCCTCATACACAAGCTTAGCTTTTTGGTCTCCCACCTCTATTTTTTTCTCTATCTTTTCAACATCATCTGTTCTGAGATAAGCCAAAAGCCCACCACATTTGGTAAGTTTCTCATACATTTGAGTAGATGTATAACCTCCGCTTAAGCAGAGCTTGGCTAAACCCGTAACTGGAACAGATCCTGTTCTCTGAGGAGAAAAAGGACCTCCATCATTGGCATTGTTTACATCGATCATTTTTCCTTTCAGGTGGGAGCTAACCGATATACCTGAGCCAAGATGAACTATAATTAAATTGAGATTTTCATATTTCTTGTTTAACTTCTTTGCCGTTTTTCTTGCCACCATCTTGATATTTAAAGCATGGGATAAGCTTTTTCTCGGAAGTTCAGGAAGCCCTGATATTCTTGCCACAGGAGGGAATTCGTCAACAGATACTGGATCAACGATAAAAGCAGAAACATTTGTATTCTTAGTCAATTCATAGGCGATAAGACAGCCTAAATTGGATACATGGTCTGCCTGAACTTTACCACACTTAACATCTGAAAGCATTCTTTTGCAAACTTTGTATGTTCCGCTCGAAAGTGGTTTGAAAGGACCACCTCTCCCTACTACTGCGGAAAGATTCTCTATTTTGATTTTATTTTGTTTTAAAAATTTTAAAACCAAATTTTTCCTGTAATTTAGTTGATCAATGGTTTTTTTGAAAACTTTTAGCTTTTTTTGAGAATGTGTAATTGTCTTGACGACCAAAAGATGGTCATCATCATACAATGCCACTTTAGTAGAAGTGCCCCCGGGATTGATACTCAATATCTTAAAACCCATAACAACTTCTGCCTACTGATCAAACATGCCTTTGTTTTAATCTTTTGACCTGTGCAATCCTTGCCTCCGCCATTAAATTGGCAGCCTCAGATGGTGGTAAGTCCTCTTTTTTTGATATCTCAATTACCTTTTTCATCAGATCGTAGATCCCCCCTGCCTTTTTTAAAGCTCGTTCTTGACTAAATCCTTCGAGCTCATTTGCTACATTTATCATTCCACCAGCACCTATAACAAAGTCTGGAGCATAAAAGATTTTTTTCTTATGCAAAATCCCACCATGTCGCTCTTTTTCTAATTGATTGTTTGCTGCTCCAGCGACTATTTTGACTTTTAGTCTTTCAATTGTCTTATCATTTATAATCCCTCCTAAGGCATTAGGAGAGAAGACATCAGCACAAACATCGTATACCTCATCTGGTTTTACAATCTCAGCTCCGAATCTTTGTTTTGCAATCTCAGTTTTTTCCGGGATAATATCTGACACAAAAAGTCTACATTTCTCAGCACTTAAAAGCTCTGCTAAATACATACCAACATGACCTAATCCTTGAATAATAATTGAGGTTCCTCTCAAAGAATTTTTACCCGAAATCTCCTGAACGCAGGCTAAAAGCCCTGACTTTACGCCTAAAGCTGTTACTGGGCCGGGATCGCCACTGCCACCTAAGGCATGAGAAAGACCACAAACATATCTTGTCTCATATCTCACAATCTCCATATCCTCAACCGTTGTCCCAACATCTTCTGCAGTGATATATCTTCCATTCAAGCTCTCAACAAACCTGCCAAAAGCTCTTAAGATAAGCTCATTTTTATCCTTTTCTGAATCTCCGATAATCACACCCTGACCACCGCCCAAGTTAATCCCTGCTGCAGCAGCTTTATAGGTCATAGATTTTGAGAGCTTCAAAACATCTTCTAAAGCCTCATCTTCGGTGATATAAGGGAGCATCCTCACACCACCAATGGCCGGTCCTAAAGTGGTGTCGTGAATTGCAATTATCGAGCGCAATCCGGAGACCTTATCAGAATAGAAAACCACTTGCTCGTGCTCTGACCTACCAATAGATTTGAATATCTCCATACTTTTTAAAAATATGGAATCAACTCCATTCAGGTTTTCTTTTCTCTAAAAAGGCAGACATCCCCTCTTTGGCTTCACCGGAGGCAAAACATTCTCCAAATGCCTCCACCTCAAAGGAGCTTCCAGTAGCAAAATCTGTCTCTATCCCCCTGCTTATAACCTTTTTTGCTAACCTCACAGCAGTTGGACCCTTAGAGGCTATTTTTTGTGCCATCTTAAAAGTTTGATCTAATAAATTATCGTGTGGCACCACCTGATTAACTAAACCAATGGACAAAGCAGTCTGAGCATCTATTATCTCACCAGTGAGGATAAGCTCTTTAGCTTTAGCTGTCCCCACCATTCGAGCTAACCTCTGCGTCCCTGCGAATCCCGGAATCACACCTAAATTGACCTCAGGCTGTCCGAACTTAGCCTTATCAGATGCGACCCTGATATCACATGCCATAGCCAGCTCACACCCACCACCTAAAGCAAAGCCATTAACGCAAGCGATTACCGGCTTTTCCTGTGATTCGATTAAAGAGAAAACTTTTTGACCCATCTCGGAAAAATCTATCGCTTGTTGCTTGGTCATATCCTTCATCTCAGCAATATCTGCTCCTGCAACAAAAGATTTCCCCTCTCCGGTGATGATGATAACCTTTATCTTATCATCTTTGCTCCATAGGTGAATCAGATCGTTTAGTTCGTGTATGGTCTGGATATTCAATGCATTTAATTGCTGTGGTCGGTTGATTTTTATTATACCAATATTATCCCTTATCTCAGTTAAGATATTTTTATAGTTCACACATCCTCCTTTTTATTTTAAAATCTCCCTTGCTATGACTATCCTTTGAATCTCAGAAGTCCCTTCTCCAATCTCACAAAGCTTAATATCTCTGAAATATCTTTCTAAGGGATACTCTCTTAAATATCCATATCCTCCGAAAATCTGAATAGCCTGATAACAGACCCATCTCCCTATCTCAGATGCATAAAGCTTAGCCATTGCTGATTCCTTGATATATGGTCTGTTTTTGTCCTTTAGCCGGCAAGCATAATAGATCAAATGCCGGGCTGCCTCTATTTTAGTAGCCATATCTGCGAGCTTCCACTGAATTGCTTGAAAGGAAGAAATCGGTTTTTCGAACTGAATTCTTTCCTTAGCATATCTTAAAGCCATATCATAAGCTCCTTGGGCAATGCCCAAAGCCATTGCTCCAATACTCACCCTCCCCCCATCCAAGGTTATAAGAAATTGCTTGAAACCATCGCCCTCTTTTCCTAAAAGGTTCTCCTTGGGAACTTTAACATTCTCTAAAACAAGCTCTGCAGTATCCGACCCCCTTAATCCCATCTTATTCTCTTTTTTCCCCACATTCAGACCGGGCATTCCCTTCTCCAAGATGAAATTACTGATTCCCTTAGAACCTTTGGTTGGGGCAGTCCTGGCAGTGATCACCATTATATCAGCCACGCTGGCATTGGTTATAAAACATTTCGAACCATTGATCAAATAATAATCACCAATCAATTTAGCAGTTGATTTTGTGGCACCAGCATCTGAGCCTGCCTCAGTCTCGGTTAAACCAAATGCACCAATTTTTTTCCCTTTAGCCAAAGGTGGAATATATTTTTTTTTCTGCTCTTCGGTTCCAAAAAGATACAAGGGATAAACTGCTAAAGAATTATGTGCGGCAACTGTGATACCTGTTGAACCACATACTCTGGAGAGCTCCTCCACTGCTATGGCATAACTTATCATGTCATCCCCGGTTCCACCATATTCTTCTGGAACCACCATCCCCATGATCCCTAACTCACCAAGTTTTTTGAAGTTATCATAAGGAAACTTTTGTTCCTCGTCGATCTCCTTTGCCTTAGGCTCAATATACCTTTCAGCGAACTCCTTTATTTTCTTTCTGAAGTTTTCATGTTTTTCCTCAAGTATCATTTTTTCTCCTACTTCAAAAGACCTTTTGAGATAACAATTCTTTGTGCTTCTGATGTTCCTTCATAGATTTCAGTGACACGAGCATCTCTAAAATATCTCTCAACAGCATATTCCTTCATATAACCGTATCCCCCATGGATTTGCACTGCCTCGTTCACCACCATATTTGCAACCTCTGAGGCGAAAACCTTAGCCATCGAAGCCTCAACCGAACATCTTATATTCTTGCTTTTCAGATGTGCTGCCCGATAAACTAAAAGCCTGGCTGCATCTATCTGGGTTGCCATATCAGCTAATTTGAACTGTATTGCCTGAAAATTACAAATCGGTTGACCAAACTGGACCCTCTGTTTAGAGTATTCCAAAGCTTCATCAAGAGCTGCCTGTGCAATTCCCACAGATTGAGCACCTACCCCAATTCTCCCTGAATCAAGAAGGGTTAAGGCGATCCTTAATCCGTGGTTTTGTTCACCCAAAAGATTTTCCTTTGGTATCTTGCAATCCTCAAATGAAAGCTCCCTTGTATCAGATCCCCTTATTCCCATCTTCTTCTCCTTAGCTCCGATATTTAAACTCTCTACATTTTTTTCAACCAAAAGGCAGGAGATCCCTTTTGATTTAGCTTCAGGATTGGTTAAGGCAAAAAAGACAAAAAGATCAGCGATTCCACCATTGGTAACAAACGACTTTGTGCCGTTAATCAAATAGTAGTCTTTATTTAAAAGAGCAGTGGTCTTTAAACTTCCTGCATCGGTTCCAGCAGATGGCTCGGTAAGTGAATAGGCACCTATCCATTCTCCCTTGGCTAATTTTGGAAGATATTTCTCTTTTTGTTTCTCTGTGCCGAATTGAAAAATAGCATCACACACTAATGAATTATGAACAGAAAGCGAAATCTCCAATGCAGCGCAAGCCTTGGCAAACTCCTCCATCACCAGAATATAGCTTATAAAGTCGAGATTAGAACCGCCATATTTCTCAGGCAACATCATCCCCATATATCCGAGCTCAGAAAGCTCCTTATAAATCTCTTTGGGAATCTCCTCCTTCTCATCGAACTCTTGGGCTAAAGGCGCTAATCTTTTTTGTGCAAACTTTTTGGCTTCCTCTTTTATCATCCTCTGATCTTCAGTAAGTTTAAAATCCATATATCCTCCTATTAACAGGATTTAACATAACGCTTCTTTACTTAATCAGCTCTTTTAAAAATCATCGCAGTTACAGTTCGATCGTTTCCTCCCATTGAGATCATCAAAGCATATGGTTTGTCCGTATTGATTTTCACCTGGCAATCACCAGCTTTTTCAGTAAGTTGATGAACACAGTCAACCGCCTGCCTTACTCCTGTGCCACCAGTATAATGACCAAATCCGATCAATCCACCGGTTGCATTTGTGGAAATCTCTGAGTTCAAATTTGTTTTTCCCTCTTGAACATAGGCAGATGCTTCCCCATATTTGACAAAACCAGTAGCTTCTAAGGCTAAAAGCCCGCCTATGGTGAAACAATCGTGAAGTTCTAATACTCCAATATCCTCTGGCCCAAGACCTGACATCTCATAAGCTTTTTGGACTGCCTTTTTCGTAGTTGACATTATGGTTAAGTCCTCAGGCAATTTCGTGACATCAGCAACAGCAGTTCCGAAACCAACAACTTCAATTGCATCCTTTTTATCAACTCCAATCTTTTTCAATCCATCCTCCGAAGCGAAGATCAAAGCGGATGCACCATCAGAGACTTTTGAACAGTCATAAACGTTCAGATGGTCAACAAAGGCTTTAGGATTAGGAGGAGTCATACCTAAAGCAAATAAATCCTCCGCGGTGTTATGGTATTCCTGAGCCTTAGGATTTCTTCTCGCATTTTCAACAGCCTGCTTATACCAAGACGCCATCCCTTTTCTCATATACTCATAGCCAAATTTTTCATAACATGCTCCGGCTCTGTCAGAGAATTGACCCGGGAAAAAGTAAGCGTGTCCATTTTTTCTCTGGGAAAGATAATGCCCTGCTCCACCTAAAATATCCGCTCCATAGATCGCCTTGTAAGTGTTCTGCACCTCTACGCCGATGGTCAAAACAACGTCTGAAATTTCAGAGGCGACCGATTTTATCGAGGTCAGCAAGCCCAGCCCACCTGAACCACAGGCGCCCTCAACTCTGGTATGAGGCTTGTATTCCAAGGAGGGATGAATGGTTGGAATTAGAGCAGCTAAATTTCCCTGTTTGTTAAATCTTGCTGCCATGAAATTAGCTATTATCCCCTCATCGATGTTCTCAGGGTCATTTATCTGAGCTATAACACTCTTTCCAGCATCCTGAATATAATACTCAAGCCCGGGTCTGGGTTTTTTTGGATGGAATTCTTTTCTTCCTGTGCCTAAAGATATGGTGTTACAACCACAGGTGGCATAAACTTTTTTTCTCGGCTTCCTCATCTTTTTCCTCCTTCTGTTTTAAATGTAGTTGTTTATTGGTCCATATAAATGATAAAATCCATTCAACAAAACTTTGTTCACATCATCAGCTGAATTGGCAACCTTGGAATCAACCAGCCTCTGTCCAATCTGTTTTGAATTTCTCAGATATGCTAATGCCAGTTTTGCTCCCAGGGTATCTTTTGCCTTTAAATTCTTAAAAAACTCAGAAAGCTTTTCATTCTTTTTAGGATCCATTAAAAGTTTTCTCCAGGGATAAAAACCTTGAGGATAATCTCCTATTTTTTTATCTAATTCACCAGTCCATCCATCTGGGTCAAATATCTTGTATTCACCTTTGTCGATATCATATACCCCGGCTGGTCTTCCTTTTTCATATTTTAAAAATCCATCCTTCTGGGAGCCATCAGCCCTCTGACCACCAAGAACCTTTTTATCCACCATTCTCTTCAGAAGCTCCTCCTTAAGATTCTCTCCCTCGATATACGAGTCAACCGTGTCAGAGATACATTGATAAACATCCACTCCCACATAATCTATCAATTGAAAAATACCCATTGGACGAACTAAAAGGTCACGGCTGATCTTATCCATTATGTAAATTCCACCAGGAAGGGAAAAGTCTTTGGCTAATTTTTTGGCTTCTGATATTGCAAAAAGACCGTCCCTTAGGAAATGACCATTTCCGATAAAGCCTGCTATATCGTTAGCAGAAACAATGACTTTGCGGAGCCTTTTTGCAAGCTCAGAGGAGAACTCTTTTAGCTCAGGAATTGTCTTTTCACAAGATATTAATTCAGCAAGCCTTTGAACAACTGGAGGATTATAAAAATGAAATCCGATTATTCTGCCGTCTAAGTTTGCCTCTTCATTTAAGATATGAATGGGTATTGAAGAAGTATTGGTAAGATAGATAGTATCCTTTGCACAGAGGTTATCAAGCTTTTTCAGAAGGTCTACCTTTAAATCTTTGTTCTCTATCACAGCCTCGAATACGACCTTTGAATCTTTTGCCATGTTCAAGTCTGTGTTCACCCTTATGACTGAGAACGCATCATCCACAAACTGAGGTATGATATCAAAATTCTCAACAAGGTCTTCTCTATCCTTATACAAATTCCTTAAAATAATTGTTGTCTTTTCACCTATTTTGGTGAGTTGAGCCTTAAGATAAACCCAAAGCCCGTCCAATGCATCATCGTTAACATCGATTAAGTTCAGACGGTATTTTGTTCCTTCATTCTCAGGGAGATTTTTAGCCTTAGCCATCTCCGCGGCTAAAAGCAAAGCGATACCTGATCCCATTTTACCAGCCGCCCCTAAAACCGAAACGTTTTGCAATCTTTGGTCAAAATTCATAGTAAAACCTCCATAGTTTTTTGTTCTCCTTGTTACTTAAACTCCTTTAGTTACTTTTTTATCCATATTGAATGATAACATCCAAAAGGAACAGGAAGAATAATCTTTAACCTCGACTCATTCAATTATCCTTTGTTCGAAGGGGATGTTATCATCCCCTTCTCTCAGTTATAAACATACATTATCATCCTCGCTTGAGATTTTTTTCACATACTCTGTCAAAAAAATAAAATCATTTGGAGTGTAAACCTTCAGGTTTACTTGTTATCAGCAAAACTAAAGCTCTGCAATCCACAATTAATCACGATGACTTCAATCCTTTTCACACCTTACGAAAGACCACTTTGTCAAATCTTAGTATAATAAAAACCTTCTTTCAAAACAACTAAAAAATGAAGATTTTGTGGAAAAAAACAAGTCTTCTGCCTTTTTAATCTTTTACTTCAAGTTCAAGAATCGGCTCCTCAGTGTCAACTAAGTCATCTTCTTTAAAATTTATCTTTTTCACAAACCCCTCTATCGAGGCTCTTATCTCGTGTTCCATCTTCATCGCCTCAACAATGGCAAGGCTCTGATTTTTTCTGACCTTTTCTCCCTCTTCCACCAAGATTTTTAGAATTTTACCGGGCATAGGGGCACATATTGCTTTTTTCCCCTCAATGTCAACCCCCTCTCTTTCAAATCTTTTCTCTTTTTTTGACTCAGCTTCCTGAATCACAAACTTTTCACCGCCAACAGAAAGATGAATCTTTTTTTCATGAAAAGCCATATAAAAAGGATAAGTCTTCTCATCGATTACCAATAAAAAAGAGTTTGGGTCTATAATCTCGCAAAAAGCCTCAATTCTTTTTTTCCCAAGATCGATAATATATTTCCCATCTTTTGGTTCAACAGATACCTTGTGAATTTCACCATCTATAATAAGTTCATATTCCATATAAAATTAATATTTAAAGTTTTACTTTAAGCTCCAATCTCCCAATTCCCTAAAGATAGCCAGGGATCGAACATTAGTTTCTTCTCTACTCTTGCTCCTTTTTTACCTTTGTTGAGCATCCCAATCGCAGCCCCTATCAATGCCTGCTCCACAAATTTTTTCTTCCCCTTTTTCTCTTTCCAATCGCTTAAATATTTTGGGATGAAATCAGTGTGTGTATTCCCAGAGATGAATTCGGGGTGCAACATCAAATCCCTCAAAAAATCTATCTGGGTCTTTATTCCCAGGATAACATAGCCGGATAAAGCCATAATCATCTTCTTTCTTGCTTCCTCTCTTGTCTCAGCCCAACAGATAAGCTTAGCTAAAATAGGGTCATAATGCATCGTAACATCTAAACCAGAATAAAGGGATGAATCATTCCTTATTCCTGGACCACAAGGCTCTTTTACAAATAAAATCTTACCAAAGGATGGTAAAAAATCATTTTCAGGGTCCTCAGCATATATCCTGCACTCAATTGCATGACCCCTTTGCGAAAGTTTTTCTTGTTTGAATGTTAGTTTTTCTCCAGAAGCGATTCTTATCTGTGATTTGACCAGATCGATTCCAATTGTAAGCTCTGTTATGGGATGCTCCACCTGAACTCTGGCATTGACTTCGAGAAAATAATAGTTTTTATCCTTGTCCAAAAGGAACTCAACTGTCCCGGCATTGGTATATCCTGTTGTTTTGATAACTTTAACCGCGACCTCACCCATCTTCTCTCTAAGTTCAGGAGTTAAAATAGTTGAAGGTGTTTCCTCAACTATTTTCTGATGTCTTCTCTGAATTGAGCATTCCCTTTCAAATAGATGAACAACATTTCCATGATAGTCAGCTAAAACTTGGAATTCAATATGTCTCGGCTGTTGGATATATTTTTCTAAATAAACCGACTCATCTCCAAAAGCTGATTTAGCCTCTCTCATCCCGGCTTCAACTGATGATTTAAGCTCCTCTTTTGAGTTGATGATTCTCATCCCTTTTCCTCCACCACCAGCAGAAGCCTTTAATAAAACCGGATAACCGATTTTTTCTGCCTGGTTTATAAAATCGTCCAGGTTTTCGCCTTTAGCTTTCATCCCGGGTATAATAGGAATTTTAGCTTGGGTCATAGTCTTTCTTGACTCCACCTTATCCCCAACTAAGGCTAAAGCTTTTGAGTTGGGTCCGATGAAAATTATCTTCTCTGTCTCACATCTTTTTGCGAACTCCGAATTTTCAGCCAAAAATCCATAACCCGGATGAATTGCACAAGCTTTTGTCATCCTGGCAACTTCTATGATTTTATCCATATTAAGATAGCTTTCAAGAGGAGCAGGTGATCCTAAAAGATATGCCTCATCAGCCAACTGCACATGTAAAGCCTTTCGGTCAACTTCAGAATAGACAGCAACAGTCGAAATCCCCATCTCCTTACAAGCGCGGATAATTCTTACAGCTATCTCGCCTCGATTAGCAATAAGTATTTTATTGATCATATCTATCTATTAAATTCTACACTTTCTAAAAGCTCTTTAAGTTTGATTAATTTTTTACCTAAGTCTTTTGATTTCTCCTTAATCCTTTTATCCTCAATCTGTCCTAAGCTCGATATAAGCAAATCTAAATAGACAGAAAATCCTCCGGGACGAGAAAAAGGATGATCCAGCTCTGAAAAAGAGATTAAGGTCTCATTTATGTTATCTAATAAATCGGTTAACTTCTCCTTTTTTTCCTTCTTTAAATTACAACTATGTAGTTCCTCTCTAAATTCGATAAAATGTCCAATAATACCGAAAATCAAAATCTTGAAAGCATATTCAGGGCTCATTTCCTCCAGTGCTTCCATATCCACAAAGCTTCTTCCCCAAATAGACTTTTCATTTATTAATCGTTCTTCTTTTGATTCTTTACCGAGGTGTTTATCATAACTTTCGCTTATCATTTCATCTTCACCCTCTGTAAAGTAATCATCCTCCTTATCAAAAACAATGAAACCGCCCTCCTTTTTATTCATCTGACAAAGGGGGCAATCGTCATGAAAATGATCTTCTAATGAGAATTCATCCTCTCTTTGCTTAATGGTCTTCTCGTCCGGGTTATCAAGATGAACTAAGCAGAAATTGTCTATTATAGAATAGGGAACCTTAGATCCAAAATGAATTTCTATGTACTTATCAAGGCTACCATATTCCTCAATTATTTCATCTATCCATTTCATTTTATTTCAAGCTGTCAGGTGGTAACACCTGACAGCACCTACCGATAACTCTTTTTTTATTTTAGTGTCAGGAGTTATCTCCTAGATATATATAACGTTCCTGTGGTGTCGGGAGTTACCTCCTGACACATAAAAGATTCTATTCTTTCACCCACTTAGGCTTCCTCTTTTCAAAAAAAGCGCTCATCCCTTCCTGACCTTCCTCACTTACCCTTAATTTTGCAATCACCTCCGCAGTATATTTTTTTGCCTGATCAAAGCTCATCTGGGGAACTTTCGAAAGTAAATCCTTGCACATAGCCAAAGCATTAGGTCCGCTGGAGGTGAGCTTTTTAACCAAATCATCCGTTACCTGATCTAACTTGTCATGAGGAACAACCTGGTTAACCAATCCTAATTCAAATCCCTTTTTAGCATCAATCCTTTGGCCGGTTAAAAACAGCTCCCGGCATACCCTCTCCCCTACCCTTCTTAAAACATAGGGAGAAATACAGGCTGGAACCAGACCTAATTTCACCTCCGATAAGCTGAACTTTGCTTTCTCTGAGGCGATCACCAGATCACATACCGAAACTAACCCAGCTCCACCCCCAATGGCGGCTCCATTAACCTTAGCTATAACCGGTTTGGGTAGTGTATACATAATATAAAAAAGCTCAGCTAAAGCCAATGACTCTTTGATATTCTCCTCATAAGAGAAATCGATTATCTTTTTCATCCAGTTCAAATCCGCCCCAGCACAGAAGGATTTGCCATTACCGGTTAAAACTATTACTCTAATCTCTTTGTCGTCCTTTATCTCTTTGAAAACTTGGGTGAGCTCAGAGATCATGACCTCGTTGAAAGCGTTATGGATTTCCGGGCGATTTAGATTAACTCTTGCGATGAGGTTATCAACTGAAAAGATTATTGTTTGAAAAAATTTTTTGTCTGTCAAAACTCATCTCCCTCTAAAACAAAAACGTAGGGACAGACCTTTCCGCCAGAGGCGGATCTGCCTAAGGCATGACAGGTCTGTCTTAAGATTATAACTATTTACATCCTGAAAATCCCATACTCGGTATCAGGTATGAGCTGGTTCAAAGACATTGAAATTCCTAAGGCTAAAGCGGTTCTGGTCTCTGTGGGGTTTATGATCCCGTCATCCCATAATCTGGCAGAACTATAAAAAGGATGTGATTCCTCCTCATATTTTTTTAAAATGGGTTCTCTGAACCTGTCCTGTTCTTCTTTGGTCCAGATTATCCCTTTCTTTTTTAATATCCTCAACTTAACATCCAACAAAACGTTTGAAGCCTGATCACCACCCATAACGCAAATTCTTGCATTGGGCCACATCCACAAAAGCCTGGGCCTGTAAGCTCTTCCGCACATTCCATAATTGCCTGCTCCATAGGAACCACCAACAATAATAGTGAATTTGGGAACATCTGCATTTGCCACCGCATGAACTAACTTGGCTCCGTCTTTGGCAATTCCCTGATGCTCGTATTGTTTTCCAACTATAAATCCGGTGATGTTCTGCAAAAATATCAAGGGAATCTTTCTTTTGGTGCACAGGGTGATAAAGTGAGCTCCTTTTAAAGAGCTTTCAGAGAATAAAACTCCGTTGTTAGCTATGATACCCACAGGATATCCCATTATCCTGGCAAAACCGCAGACCAGAGTTGGACCATAGAGTTCCTTGAACTCATGGAATTTACTGCCGTCAACAACTCGAGCAATCACCTCTCTCATATCATAGGACTTTCTGATATCTTTTGGGATAATTCCATAGATCTCTTTTGGATCATAAGAAGGATCCTCAGGCTCAGCTACATCCAATTCAAATTTGTTAGGGGGATCTAAATTCTCAATTATATTTCTGGTGATCTCTAAGGCATGCTCATCGTTTAGAGCGTAATGGTCAGCCACACCTGAGATCCTGCAATGGACATCAGCACCTCCTAATTCCTCACCTGTAACCTCTTCACCTGTTGCCGCTTTAACCAGGGGTGGACCACCTATAAAAATTGTTCCCTGTTTTCTGACAATCACAGCCTCATCGCTCATCGCAGGAACATAAGCACCACCTGCGGTGCAGGAGCCTAAAACTACAGCTATCTGAGGAATTCCCATGGCTGATAGCCTTGCCTGGTTATAAAATATCTTTCCAAAGTGGTCTTTGTCAGGAAAAGTTCCTGATTGATAGGGCAGAAAAATCCCACCTGAATCGACTAAATAGACACAGGGTAGCCGATTTTCCATTGCGATCTCTTGAGCTCTTACGTGCTTTTTTATAGTCGATGGAAAATAGGTTCCACCTTTTACTGTGGCATCGTTGGCTACAATCAACACTTCCCTTCCGTGAACAACCCCGATTCCGGTTATTATGCCTGAGCAAGGAGGTTCCTCTTTATACATTTTATATCCGGCTAATTGGGAGAGCTCTAAAAAGGGAGTATTTTTGTCAAACAATAATTTTAACCTATCCCTGACTAAAGTTTTTCCGCGTTTTAAATGCCTTTCCCTATCTTTCGGTTCACCACCCTCCCTCATCTTAGCCAAAACCTCCTTATACTCGTCCACCACCTTTTGCATATATTCCTGGTTGGCTTTGAATTCAGAGGACTTTGTATCGACTTTTGATTCGATGCGAAACATTTTTTACCTTCTTAATGTCAGGTTAACCTGTGGTGTCAGGAGATAACTCCTGACACCACGTATATTAATCTTGTAGGGGAGGGGCTTGTCCCCTCCCGACCACCAGCGGGAGACCACGAGGGTCTCCCCTACATATTAGATTTATTTTGTTGGTATCGACTTTTGATTCTATTCGAAACATTTTTTACCTTTTTAGTCTCTGGACTTTTGTAGAGGCAACTCTCGTGATTGCCCGTATTAGGACAGGGACAAGCCCTGTCCCTACTTTTCTTTTGAACGCCCGACAGGATCATCAGACGTTACCTTTTTTTGATCACCTCTCCCTAACCCTCTCCTTTTAAGGAGAGGGACTAAGGGTGAGGTTTACTATGCTGTCAGGTGTTAACACCTGACAGCACGTAAACACGCATGGTAGCCGTCCCGTTCTAACGGGACGAAAATTTACGCACCCTGAAGGGTGCGGCTACCCCTATGTCATACCGGCACACATTTATAACCATAACAGATAATCCCAGCCTCTCCCTCTGAATATATCTTCCTGAACTCAATCCTCATCCTCTGCCCGATCTCAAGCTTATCCAAATCGCAGTCTACTATCTGAGAGAGTATTTTCACTCCGCGGTCAAGCTCAACTATTCCTATAGCATAAGGCGACTGATCGGTAAATTGACTTGGAGGAACTCTGATTATGGTATAGGTTAAAAGCTCTCCTTCTCTTTGTAAATTAACCATCTCGAATTCACGGGACTTGCACGATGAGCAGATAAGTCTTGGCGGAAAATATACCTGTCCACACCCTTTACATTTAGCCCCTTCCAATCTATATCTCTGAGGAATCTCTCTCCAGTATTTTGGCGCTGGCATTATACCACCTCCATTATATGAACAACACTACTACCACCGCTTCCACCCATATTCTGAGTTAAACCAACTTTTGCATTCTTAACCTGACGGTCATTTGCTTCGCCCCGAAGCTGTTTTACTATCTCGCACACCTGGGCAATCCCTGTTGCTCCGACTGGATGACCTTTTGATTTTAACCCGCCTGAAGTATTAACTGGAATTTTTCCATCCAAAGCAGTCAAACCACCCTCTGTTGCCTTGCCACCTTTACCTTTTTCAACAAAGCCCAATGCCTCGATCACACATATCTCCGCTATGGTGAAGCAATCGTGAACCTCAGCCAAATCGATATCCTCGGGTTTTTTATCCGCCATCTTGTAAGCTTTCTCAGCTGCTACCTTGGTTGAGCGAATTTCAGTTATATCCTCTCTTGAATGAAGTGCGATGGTATCAGTGGCATTTCCAGAGCCTGTTATTTTGACCAAAGGCTTTTTACAAATCTTTTTGGCTATATCCATTGGACAAAGGATAACTGCTGCTGCACCATCGGTTATAGGTGAGCAGTCTAAAATCCTCAAGGGGTCTGCGATCATAACCGAGTTTATCACGTTCTCAACAGTTACCTTCTGGGGAAACTGAGCTAAGGGGTTCATCGACCCATTATGATGATTTTTCACTGCGACCTGGGCTAACTGCTCTCTGGTCGTCCCGTACTTATGCATATGTGCCTGGGCCATCATGGCATAAAGGCCTGGAAAAGTGATTCCAGAATAGACCTCATATTCCTGGTCAGCAGCAGTGGATAGAGCAAATGTTGCTCCCTCTACGGGAACGTCAGTCATCTTCTCCACTCCGCCAACTAAAACGATATCGCTTGCCCCAGAAGCAACATCCAAAAATCCTATTCTCAATGCCAATCCACCAGAGGCGCAGGCTGACTCAATCCGAGCTGATGGAATAGGACAAACCCCTAAATAATCAGCTAAAAGAGATGATAAGTGCTCCTGTCCAACAAAAAGACCTGAGGACATACATCCAACATACATAGAATCTATATGGTCAACTCCTGCATCATCTATAGCTAAAAGAGCAGACTCAGTGAAAATATCCCTTAACGATTTATACCACAACTCTCCCCATTTATTCATCCCCACTCCGATTATAGCCACTTCTCTCACTTTTATCCTCCTTCTTACTCAGCTTTTCTTATCTTTCCCCTGTATTTGGCATAGGTTCCATAATCGATATAAGTTTTATTGTTATTCAAAATATCTTTGGTCTTGGGCGCTTTATTTTGAACTTCTGAGATCTTTGGGGTAACTTTCCAGATAAAGGCATCGGAACCTGCTCCTGACCCATAAGATACCATCAAAATCAAATCATCAGGTTTTGCCTCATCCAAAATAGCGGTAAGTCCCATGGGTGATGAACCGGAATAGGTGTTTCCCATCCAGGGGCATAACAAACCCGTATCCAACTGCTCCCTTTTGAAACCCAAAATTTTGCCAACTTTTAGAGGAAATTTGCCATTGGGCTGGTGAAAAACAGCATATTTGAAATCCTTGGGCTCAAGCTTGACTTTCTTTAAAATCCCTTTTGCAGCTCCTATTATATGTTTAAAATATGCTGGCTCACCAGTGAACCTCGAGGCATGCCTCGGATAATATTGATATTCCCTTCTCCAGAAATCAGGGGTATCTGTCATATATGAGTAGGTTTCGATTGCCTCAGCCAGCAAATTATCCTTTCCCATGATAAAAGAAGCAGCCCCAGCCGCAGCAGTATATTCTAAAGCATCACCGGGCGCTCCCTGGGAGGTGTCAGCACCAACAGCGAGCCCGTATTCCATCGAGCCAGACCTCACCAATTCTAAACAAACGAACATCGCCTCAGAGCCAGCCTTACAGGCAAACTCAAAATCAGCACAGTGAACATCAGGGGTTGCTCCTATGGCTTCTGCTAAAACAGTCCCCGATGGCTTGACTGCATAAGGATGAGATTCAGAGCCAACATAGACCGCACCGATCTTTTTGGGGTCGATTTGTGCCCTTTTTAAAGCGTAAAGAGTTGCTTCAACTGACATAGTTATGGTATCCTGATCAGGCGAAGGAACAGATTTCTCCTCCACAAAAAGACCTTTTTTGTAAGAATTCGCATCCGTGCCCCAAACTTTTGCAATCTCCTCCACTTTAATCCTATTTTTTGGAATGTATGCCCCGTAACCAACTATACCAACCATTTTATCACTCCCTTTCTCTTTGTGCTAAAATTCACAAAGTTATATAAAAAAAATTCCTTCAAAAGTCAAGCTTAAATCTGAAACGCAACTTAAAAGTTGCGGCTACCTTTTCATCTTGCATCTGCTTTATTCCACCCTCTCCGGATAGGTCCTGGCTTCCTCTTCTCCTCTTAAAACTCTTAAGGCACCTAAAGCCAATGATTTCATCTCATCCTCACCCGGATAGACCAGAACTTTCCCCAAAAATCCAACCCACTCTTTAAGCTTTTCTACAACCATTTCAGATTCAGTCATCCCACCGGTCAGGACTATAGCATCTATATCACCTTTTAAAGCAATTGCCCGAGAGCTTATCTCTTGAGCTATCTGATAGAGCATAGCCTCATATACAACTTTAGCTTTCCTGTCACCTTCAGAGACTCTTTTTTCCACTTCCTTACAATTATTTGTGCCCAGATAGGCAACCAATCCTCCTCCTCCCACCATTCTCCTCTTTATCTGTTCCAAGCTATCTTTACCGGAGAAACACCACTCAGCAAAATCGAACATAGGAAGTGTCCCTGCTCTCTCAGGAGTGTAAGGTCCAGTATCTAAAGCATTATTTGTATCAATCACTCTTCCTTTTCTTATGGCTGAAACAGTTATCCCACCTCCTAAATGGGCAACTATGAGATTAACCTCATGATATTTTTTACCTAAATCTGAGACAGCTAATCTTGCCGTGGCTTTGACATTTAAAGCGTGAAAAATGCTTTTTTTAGGGATTTCTGGAAGACCGGTATATCTTGCAAGTTCATCCAATTCATCCACTGAAGGTGGGTCAACTATAAATGAAGGGATATGATAATCCCATCCTATTCCAAAAGCTAAAACAGCTCCTAAATTAGCAGGATGTTCACCTCCATACGCTTTTCTTCCATCCTCGATCATAAGCTCATTTACCCTGTAAGTTCCGGAAACCACCGAACGAAAAAGACCACCTCTTCCCACTACCGCTGAAAAAGACTTTGGATTTATATTATGTGCCTCTAATAGCTCTTTGATTAACTTTTTTCTGAACTCGTACTGATCCCAAACCCTTTTAAATGGCTCCAGTTCCAATTTGCTGTGATGAATGATGTTTTTAAAAAGCTCTTTTTCATTTTCAAATACAGAAATTTTTGTTGAAGTGGAACCCGGATTTATCACCAGAATCTTAAATTTTTGATTTGTCATAAACCTCCAATATTTTATATATTCAGTAGGTCAAAATTCCTATTTTGACCACCCCAAATAGGGATTTGGGGCTTGAAAGCCTCGTCTATCCCAAAACGCCATTATGAATCTACTCTTTTTGACCCCCCCTTTGCGAAAAAATAACAGGAGATTTAAGAATATCTTTTATCGCACCAACTTTTCTTATCCTCTCCTGTGCTATAAGGTGAGCTGCCTCATATGTGGATATATTCTCCTTTTTGGATTTAGCAATCACCTTTGCCATAATATCATAGATTTTTTTAGCAGAAGCTAAGGCTTGTTCTTTAGAAAGTATCTTAAAAGCATCCTCGGTCAAAAACATCTCTCCGCAATTGACCACAAAGTCAGGAGCACATAGAATCTCCCTTTTTCTAAGCTCTTCTGATAAGGAGATATCCTCTAAGATATTATAAGCAGGTCCTACGATTATCTTGCACCTCAGAGCGGAGATATTCTTTTTTGTGATAACAGGACCCAAAGCGCAGGGGGATAGAATATCACATTCTGCGGATAGAATTTCTTCAGGTTTTACAATCTTTGTCTGAGAATATCTGTCCTGAACATTTTTTAGCCTATCATAGTTTAAGTCAGTTATTACAAGCTTTACACCCTCTTGCATAAGATAATCAGTTAATTTGGTTCCCACGCTTCCAACTCCCTGGATAGCGATAACCAGCCCATCCAATTCAGATCGACCATAGACCTCCTTGGCGCAGGCTTTCATTCCCCAGTAAACACCACAAGCGGTAATCTCTGCGCTTTCAGCCCCTCCAGTAGGAGCGCCGAAAAGCATAACATAATCTGTTTCCCTTTTTATATATCTCATATCCTTTGTATCAGTCCCTAAATCAGGATAGGTTACAATCCTGCCTTTCAATCCCTCAATAAACCTTCCTAAAGCTCTGAAGTAAGCTTCATCCGGAGGCTTATCGAAATCGTGCCACAAAACTATCTTTCCCCCTCCGGTATCCGAATCAGCAATTGAGGACTGACAGGTCATTATCTCAGAAAGTATTAAAGCATCATCCAGAGCATCCTTCTCTGCTTTGTATCTCCACAATCTACACCCACCTATGGCATTTCCTAAGGTGGTATTGTGAATGGCAATAATAGCTTTTAGATTTGTTGGCTTGTTGTAACAGAAAATGAGTTGCTCATGAGCGTGTTGTTCCATCTTTTCAAATATTCCCATAACAGTTACTCCTGTCTCTTGATACATACGTATCTCTTGATGCGTACGTATCTCTTGATGCATACGCAAATTATTTTGCTATTTCAAATTTATCTCCGAGCCTGATTCTGAGTTGACTTAAAAGCCCTTGGTAATCATTATAACAATCCAAATCCTTTATCTTATATTCCTTATGTTCATTAGTGTAAATCTCCAGATAGGAGCTTTTGAACAATCGCGAAATCCCATTTATCTGCTTAGCTTTAACTTCTGACATATCTTTCCATTTGATCTCAAAAGTTTTTTCACCCATCCCTTTAATTTTTATACTATTTTCATCGAGGTGAAGTCGGATAAAAAACAATTTTAAGATGAAGATAAAAAAGGAGACAAGAATTGCTATTGAGATATTTAAATAAGAGCTTTTGGATGCTCCTAAAACTGAGACTAAAAGATATGTAAACATAATTAAAAAAATAAGCTCAGGTAAAAAGCTTACCAAATAGCCTGCGAAATTCAATCTGTAAATTTTCTTCTGGATCATAAAGCTTTTATTTCTCTTTTAGTTCAATCAGAACCCCAAAAGCACTCTCAGGATGTAGAAAAGCAATTCTTTTCCCGGTTGCGCCAACTCTTGGAACTTGATCCACTAACCTAACTTCGTTTTCTTTCAGCTTTTTCAAAGCGTCCTCAATATCATCAACTTGAAAGCAGATATGATGTAAACCTTCACCCTTTTTCTTAATGAATTTTGCAACTGGCGAATCCCCCCCCAAAGGCTCGATCAATTCAAGTTTAACACCCCCTATTTCGATAAAAGCCACCCTCACCTTCTGAGACAAAACCTCAATCGGCTCAGAGATTTTCAGGTTAAAATTTTCAGAATAAAATTTAAAAGCATCCTCGATTTTTTTAACCGCAATCCCAATATGATCAATCTTTTCTATCTTCATATCTTATTCCTTGCCCCTTGCATCTTGCACCTTGACCCTCTTTTTCATACTGCATCCTCTTTCTCAAATCTCAACTCACGATCTCGTTTCCCGTTTCCCGTTACTCGTTTCCCGTTTCTCGTTACTCGTTTCCCGTAAACTCTTTAATATTATCTGTCTACTGCCTACTGAACTTGTTTTCTCTTTCTCAAATCTCAATTCTCCATCTCGTTTCTCGTCTCCCGTTACTCGTTTCACGTTCACTCTCTACTGTCTACTGAATACTTTTTCTCAAATCTCAACTTTCTTTCAGAATTCCGTTTCCCGTTTTCTGTATACCGTTTTCTGTTTTCTATCTACTACTGTCTGCCTACTGCCTACTGTATACTGCCTACTAAACCACCACATTCTCTCTGTACTCCCCCCAAACACTTTTGAGCACATCACATATCTCGCCAATTGTGGCATAAGCCTCAACACAATCCAAAATCGGATAGATTAAATTTTCATCTGATTTTGCCTTCTCCTCAAGTTTCTTTAATAAAGAATCGACTTTCTTATTATCTCTTTGTTTTCTTACCTCGTTCAATCTTTTTATCTGGTCAGAAGCGACCTTTTGGTCAACTCTGAAAATCTCTTTTATTTTTTCCTTTTCAGTTTCAAATCTATTTAAACCAACAATTATTTTCTCTTTTTTTTCGATTTTTTTCTGATAATCATAAGCTGATTTTTGAATCTCCTTTTGATAGTATCCGGATTCAACAGCCCACAAAGCTCCTCCATTTTCCTGAATATAGTCTATATATTTTTCTGCCTCTTCTTCGATTTTTTTTGTCAAATGCTCAACATAATAGGAACCACCAACAGGGTCCACCGTGTTTATTACCCCTGATTCAAAAGCTATTATTTGCTGGGTTCTCAGAGCTATCTGAGCTGAAAGCTCAGAGGGCAAGGATAAAGCCTCATCTCTTGAGTTAGTATGAAGGGATTGAGTTCCACCTAAAACCGAGGCTAATGCTTGAAGCGTCACTCTGACCACGTTATTCTCAGGCTGTCTGGCGGTCAATGTACATCCGGCTGTCTGGGTGTGAAACCTGAGCTTACAGGAATTAACATCTTTTGCTTTGAATTTCTCTTTCATTATCTTAGCCCAAAGCCTTCTTGCTGCTCTGAATTTGGCGATCTCCTCGAAAAAATCGTTATGCGAATTGAAAAAGAATGAAAGCCTTTTGGCAAAATCATCCACCTTCATCCCGGCTAATATGGCTTTTTCAACGTAAGCGATTCCATTGGCTAAGGTGAAGGCTATCTCCTGAACAGCTGTTGCACCTGCCTCCCTTATATGGTAACCTGAGATCGATATGGTATTGAATTTTGGAAGGTGATCCTTTGCGAATTTGAATACATCAGTTATAAGCCTCATCGAAGGTCTGGGCGGGAAAATATATGTTCCCCGGGCAATATATTCCTTTAAAATATCGTTCTGGATAGTTCCTGAGAGCAAATCATAGGGGATCTTATTCTTTTTAGCCAAAACCAAATACATGGCTAAAAGGATAATCGCAGTTGAATTAATTGTCATCGAGGTCGAGACCTTATCCAGAGGAATTCCATCGAAAAGTATCTCCATGTCCTTTAAAGAATCAATAGCAACTCCGGTCTTTCCAACCTCACCTACAGACATCGGATGATCAGAATCATATCCTATCTGGGTTGGCAGGTCAAATGCAACAGATAAGCCGGTCTGTCCTTGAGATAAAAGGTATTTATATCTTTTATTTGACTCTTCCGCAGTTCCAAACCCGGCATATTGCCTCATCGTCCACAGTCTGCCCCGGTACATGTTATCATAGATCCCCCGGGTAAAAGGATAACTTCCCGGAAAACCTAACTCCTCTTGGTAATTCAGGTCTTCAATATCCTCAGGAGTGTAGAGTTCCTTTATTGAGATTCCAGAAGAGGTCTCAAATCTTTTTTCGCTTTTGTCTTTATTCATATCAATTACCTTGTTCGTCACGGAGACCTTCTCCGTGACGAGATTTCAAACCGCAAGTAATTTGTAGGTCAACCATCCCGAAGGCCATTTGGCTCAAATGAGGTGGTTGACATCTCTTTTTGTCAAGCAGTCCTGCGAACATGCTTGACCTACGAGACTATGTTATACCTTGGCAGGCACTCGTTGTTTTTCATAGTTCCTCAACCACCTTATCAAGTTCAAATTGGGTTAGTAAATGTAAATTTTTCTTGGACAAGTTTAACCCCCACTCTGGCTTACTCTTCTTCCCCTCATAATCTCGACTCACAAACAAATCATTAGGTTTAACCCATACTGTTGATGGAATGAGAAATATTTTTGGAGGCACACCTTCAGAAAAGAGGACAATCGCTGCAAGTAAATTTTTCCTCAGGTTGAATTTGCCCTTTGGAAAAAAGATATAATTCAATCTTCGCACAGATTTTACCTGAACATCATAATAGCTATTTTCACCTTTTCGAATTATAAAATCAATACCTTTATCATCTACCTCAGAGGCATAAACATCAAAACCTGCCAATGTAAATTCCATCTTTACGAAGTATTCGGCATATCGACCTAATTGTAAGCGGCTCAGATGATTCCATTTAAATTTGTTCATCGATTATTCCTCCAAATGCCCACTTTCGTATTATTCCTTCATATCAGACCACTTTGGACTTAGAAGCGACAGTGTTGCATATACACCCTTCAGGCTGAATCTGTTTTTTCCAATTTCTTGTTACCCACGAAGACCTTCACTCTGGTGAGATTTCAAGCCGCAAGTTGTTTTAATCTTTTCATGGTAACGGACAAGGTGTCCGTTACCAACCATGGGTGGTTGACAACTCTTTTTGTCAAGCAGTCCTACGGACATGCTTGACCTACGAGACTCCCGAAGTATTGGGAGAATTTTTTTCTTCGCTTTTATTTTTGTCCATATCTAACACCAATATATATAATCTGATCACTAACCACTAAAAACTAATACCTATTACCTACTACCTACCACCTACTACCTACCACCTATCACCTATTAGCTACCACCTATTCAAACACAATCAAAACCTCATCTTTCTCAACCGGCTGACCGGGCTTTACATTGATCTGTTTGATCTTAGCATCGAATGATGCTTTGAGCTCATTCTCCATCTTCATCGCCTCAACAATCACCAAACCATCTCCAGCCTTAACTTTATCCCCTTCATTAACCTCAACTGCAACAACTAATCCTGGCATGGGTGTTTTGAACTCCTTCTCGACTTTAGTTTTTGATTTAATCCCGGCAAAATCTTTTAATTTGGCAAATTTTTCATCCTCTAAAATACATTCGTACTTCTTACCCTTGATCGTGACAAAATACTTTTGCGTAGCATCTTGACGACCAGAATCAACGTTCACCTCAGCATCATATGAGCGGTTATCCAAAAGGAAAGATAAAAAATTTGGAGGCTTAACCAAGGTGAAATCAACTGAAACTGGAATGTTATCCAAGATCACCTCGAGTTTATCATCTTTCTCCTCGATACTTATCTTAAATTTTTTATCTTTTATTTTAGCAATATACTTCATTTAAAAACCGAACCTTCTTAACCCCATCCTTCTTCCCTCGATTTTCCAGGGGCTTTCTCTAAACTTTTTTTCTTTTAAGGTTTTAATCTTCTTTTTTTCTTTGAAGTCAGTCAAAGCACAAAGCAAAGCAATCACTTTGTAAAGTTCATCATGGTCAACCGTGATTTCTTTTTTTCCAAACTCCTCCTGAATAAAATGGGTTGATATATCCCCTTTTATAAATTTCTTGTTATCCATAACCTGGAGGTGAAATGGAATAGTGGTTGCAATTCCGGATATATGATATTCCTGAAGTGCCCTCTTCATTCTACAAATAGCCTCATTCCTGGTGCTCCCCCAGGTTAAAAGCTTGGAGATTATAGGGTCGTAATATAAAGAGACTTCACAACCTTCGTAAAGACCTGAATCTACCCTTATCCCAGGACCTGAGGGCTCAAGATAGGAGCTAACAATTCCTGCAGATGGCAAGAAATTGTTATAAGGGTCCTCAGCATAGATCCTGCACTCAATAGACGCACCGCTCCACCTAACATCCTCCTGTTTAAAGCTTAGCTTTTCTCCTGATGCGATCTTCAACTGCTCCTTGACAATATCTATTCCAGTAACAAGCTCGGTTACAGGATGTTCCACCTGAAGACGGGTATTCGATTCCAAAAAATAGAAGTTTTTATCTTTATCCACTAAAAACTCCATGGTCCCAGCACTAACATAACCTGATGCCTTAGCAGCCATAATTGCAGCATCACCCATTCTTTTTCTCATATCCTCATCTACCACAGTTGAAGGGGATTCCTCAATTACTTTTTGATGCCTTCTCTGAATGGAGCACTCCCTCTCACCTAAATGGATTATGTTCCCAAATTTATCTGCTAAGATTTGAAACTCTATATGTCTTGGCTTCTCCAGGTATTTCTCAATGTAGATCCTCTCATCCCCGAAAGAGGACTTGGCTTCAAAAGATGCACCTCTGATCGCCTCCTTCATCTGCTTTTCACTTTCCACAATCCTCATCCCCTTGCCCCCACCGCCTGCTGCTGCTTTGATTAGAACCGGAAAACCGACCTCTTTAGCAAAGGAAATCGCATCATTCTCCGATGCAATCATATTCTCCATTCCGGGTACAATCGGCACCCCAGACTCAGAAATTGTCTTCCTTGCCCTCATCTTATCACCTAAAAGCTCAATCGCTTTTGCTGGAGGACCGATAAAAACCAGACCTTTTTCTTCAACCAGTTTGGCAAATTGAGGATTTTCCGCTAAAAACCCATACCCTGGATGAATAGCCTCAGCATTTGATTTTTCTGCCACGTTAATAAGTTTTTCCATAACCAGATAGCTCTGATTGGAAGGGGGAGGACCGATAAAATAAGCCTCATCAGAAAGCCTCACATGTAAAGATTTTCTATCGATCTCAGAGAAGACCGTAACTGTTTTTATCTCCATCTCCTTGCAAGCTCGGATAACCCTTACCGCAATCTCTCCGCGATTAGCTATGAGAATCTTTTTGAACATAAGATTAGTTTTACGAAGTTATATCCAATCTCTTTTTTTTAAATATCTTTCAACTTCTAAGTTAAAACTACTTGCATCTTCTATCTTTTGTAAAGCCTCCTCTTGAGCAATTTCAGTCAAAGCATTATAATCTGCACTCAATCGGTCTTCAAAAGCTTTAACATATTTTTCATAGAACATAGGATTTACTTTTTTGGTTTTGAAAAAGTGTTGATTTAAAAGTGCTATCACGCCTGAATGTTTTGAAGTGTCCAACTTTTCGGTCCTCAACAGAGCGCAGGCTGCATAAAACATAGAATAATATGCTTTGGATACAGCATCTCGAAATTTTTTATGTCGGATAAGCAATTTGACAGTTTCTAAACACTCTTTACTCAAACTGAAAAGTCTTCTTACTTCTAACTTCTTTATTTCTTCCATAGATCAATCCCATCTTTAACTATATTTTCATATAAGCAAGTCTCAGCTTCCTTGTTAAGATTATATTCTTTTTCATCCATAACCAGTAAGGATATTAAAAACTTATGATTGTATTTTCCCATCACTTCAAAGGTTTCATCAAAGAATTTATCTCTCATCTCCCACATATCTTTGTCAACAATAGCTAAAATGTCAATATCAGAATTCTTATGAGCCTCACCTCTTGCTTTTGAACCATAAAGCTTCAAAAGCAAAAGCCTATCTCCATACTTTTTGACCAACCTATTTTTCACTTCTTCGATAGCATCCTTTTCCTGTTTGGATAACCCTTTTATTTTCAACATATCCGAGTTTACTTATAGTTACTTAATTTAGTAGTCCTTTTTTAGCTACGTCCCCTAGATTAGCTATGAGAATCTTTTTGAACATATTGATCCTAAAGTAAAAAAGTATCTAAAGCACGTATAAGAAGATTACGTCACAAAAGCTTCTCTTCTATTACCTATCACCTACCACCTATTACCTACTACCTATTACCTACCACCTATCACCTACCACCTATTACCTACCACCTATCACCTACCACCTACCACCCACTATCTACTGCCTATCTACAACGGAATATTCCCATGTTTTTTCGGCGGATTCAAATCCTTTTTTGTCTTCAACATCGATAATGCTCTGATCAATCGCGGTCGAGTGTGTTTTGGCTCTATAACATCGTCAACATATCCGCGTTCAGCAGCGGAGTAGGGATTGGCGAATCTTTCCCTGAACTCCTGAACTTTTTCATCAGTAACCTTGTCAGAATCAGGAGCCTCTGCTATCTTCTTTTTAAATATTATCTCCACCGCTCCTTTTGGACCCATAACTGCTATCTCTGCTGTGGGCCAGGCATAGTTAATATCTCCCCTTACATGCTTTGAGTTCATGACATCGTAGGCGCCACCATAAGCTTTTCTGGTAATCACAGTAACCTTGGGAACTGTCGCCTCGCAAAATGCATATAACAACTTTGCTCCATGTTTGATTAGCCCTCCAAACTCCTGTGCGGTTCCAGGCAGGAAACCAGGAACATCAACAAAGACCACTAAGGGGATATTAAAAGCATCGCAGAACCTGACAAACCTCGCTCCTTTAAGTGAGGAATTAATATCCAAGACACCGGCTAAAACAGCTGGCTGATTTCCAACAATTCCCACAGGTTTTCCTGCCAACCGCGCAAATCCCACTACTATGTTCTGGGCATAATCTTTGTGCACCTCCAGAAAATCACCATCATCCACTACCCTTTTTATCACATCTTTAATATCATAGGGCTTGGCCGGGTCATCAGGAACTATGTGATTTAGCTCCTCATCAGCTCTATCAGCAGGGTCTGAAAAGTCGATCTCCGGGGGGTCCTCCATATTGTTTAGGGGAATAAATCCGAAAAGTTTTCTCACCAGCAAAAGTGTTTCTCCCTCATTCTCACTTACAAAATGAGCAACACCAGATTTTGTGGAATGAACTTCTGGCCCGCCTAATTGCTCGAAAGTTACCTCTTCATGAGTAACTGTTTTAACCACGTTCGGTCCGGTAACGAACATATAGCCTGTCCCTTTAACCATGAAGATAAAATCTGTTATCGCCGGCGAGTATACAGCTCCACCAGCACAAGGACCTAAAACAACTGAGAGCTGAGGTATCACACCTGAGGCTAAGGTGTTGCGCAGGAAAATATCAGCATATCCACCTAAGCTAACCACACCCTCTTGAATCCTTGCTCCTCCTGAGTCATTTAATCCGATTACCGGAGCTCCCACCTTCATCGCCACATCCATTATCTTGCAGATCTTCTCAGCATGAGCCTCAGCTAAAGAACCTCCAAATGTGGTGAAATCCTGGGAGAAGATAAAGACCAATCTACCATCTATTGTTCCATAGCCGGTCACAACTCCATCTCCAAATATCCTCTGTTTGTCCAATCCGAATTCCGTGCACCTGTGCAAGACGAACATATCGAACTCCTCAAGACTCCCCTCATCCAAAAGTAGATCCAATCTCTCTCTGGCAGTGAGTTTGCCTTTTTTATGTTGAACATCTATCCTTTTTTGTCCCCCTACTAATCTTGCCTCTTTTTGCTTTCTTTTTAAAAGCTCGATCTTCTCCTCAATTGACATAAAATTTCTCCTAAATTGAAACTTTTAAAGGGACTATTTTATCCTCTATTTTTGTTAACCTGCATAATTTTATATCTAAATCATGGTCAAAAGCAAAAAGCCAATCTTCATCTAAAGCCTTCTGGATAAAATTTTTTTTAACTTTCATCGTTTGCATAGGATGGGTATCAACGCTTGCCACATAGGGAATCTTAAGATGATATATAGTTGGAATAATATCTCCCGGGCAAAGGATTTTTCTTTTTTCTGATTTGATCAAAACCGCCTGATGCCCCTCAGAATGACCTCCAGTAGGGATAACCAAAACATTTGGTATAATCTCCTTTTCTCCATCTACTAATTCTAAAAGATTGTGTTGCTTTAAGAGGAAAAAATTCTCAAAGATGTAAGTCGCATATGTCCTTTCATCAGGACTTAACGCATCCTCAAATTCTTTTTTCTGAACAATATGTCTTGCATTAGGGAATTTTGGAATTTTTTTACCATTTTCATCAAATTTTATCATCCCTCCAGAATGGTCGAGATGAAGGTGGGTTGATATAACTACATCTATATCCTCTGGCTTTAAATTAAACGATTTGAGATTTTTTTCTAAAGAGGAATTATTCTTGACCCCGTAGATTTTTTTTTGTTTCTCAGAAAGGGTATCACCTATACCTGAATCAACAAGGATATTTCCCTTTTTTGATTTTACCAGAACAAGGTTTAAATCCAAATCCACTCGATTGAACTCATCACACCCTGTAAGCTTTTCCCAGATAATCTTAGGAACAACTCCGAACATTGCCCCACCATCGATTTTGAACCGATTTTCAACAAAGATGTGAATTTCAAAATCTCCGAATTTCATAACAATCCTTTTTGGGAGGGGATAAACCCCTCCCCTACGATTTATCTTAAATAGCTTGCGGAGATGACCAGTCTCTGTATTTCAGATGTTCCCTCGTAAATCTCAGTTATTCTTTGGTCACGATAAAGCTTCTCGATATCGGAGAACTCTCCAATATAGCCGTATCCTCCATGAATTTGCATAGCCTTATTTACGCAGAAATTCGACGCTTCAGAGGCGAAAAGCTTTGCCTGGGCCGCATCTTTTGTGAACCTCTCCCCTTTATCCTCTAAGGAGGCTGCTTTATAAGTTAAAAGCCTTGCCGCCTCCAATTTAGTGCTCATATCTGCTATCATCCACTGGATCGCCTGAAGCTTGGCAATAGGAGCTCCAAACTGCTCGCGAGTCTTAGCATATTTTACAGATTCATCAAATGCTTTTTGTGCGATCCCAACTGATTGAGCAGCAACTCCAATTCGTGCGCTGTCCAAAGTTGCCAATGCAATTCTGAAACCCTTTCCGGGCTCACCTAAAAGTTGTGATTTAGGAACTTTTATATTCTCCAATTTCAACCTACCGGTAGTTGCTGCTCTCAAACCCATCTTCTGTTTCAATGTCTCACGGGTAAGCCCCTCAACAGGAGCTTCAAGTAATAGTGCTGAGACTTTGTCTTTTTCACCCTCCTTCACAATTTTGCAGATGAGAACTATCAGATCAGCTATATTTCCATGCTGGATGAATATCTTCTCTCCATTTATTATGTAATAATCATCATCCTCTTTTGCAGTGGTCTGTTGATTGCCAGCATCAGAACCAGCATTGGGCTCAGTCAAAGCGAAAGCTCCAACAAACTCCCCTGAGCACATCTTTGGAAGATACTTCCTTTTCTGCTCCTCAGATCCGAACTTCTCAATAGGATAGGATGCTAAATTGGATACCGCCATGATAATCGCAGCTGAGGCATCGAACCATGCGATCTCCTCGATCAATGCAACATAATCCAATTTGCTTCTTCCCAACCCTCCATACTGCTCGGAAACCGGGAAAGCGACGAATCCCTTTGCTGCCATCTTTTTAAAAAGTTCCATTGGGAATTCAGGAGCACCCCGATCCAGCTCTCTTGCGATTGGCAAAATCTCCTTCTCCCCAAACTCCTTAGCTAAATCCCTCACCTTCTGTTGAGATTCAACAAGATTATAGGTCATCTTCCCTCCTGTTTTTAAATGTTATCTTTCTGTTATTTTCTTTCTAAGGTTCATTCTATCTGCCTACGACCTACTGCCTACTTTCTCCTTTTCTCAAATCTCTTTCTCAACTCTCAACTCACAATCTCGTTTCCCGTTTCTCGTTACTCGTTTCCCGTAAACTCTCTACTGCTGTCTGCCTACTGCCTACTGTCTACTGAATACTTTCTTTCTCAAATCTCTTTCTCAAATCTCAAGTCTAAAATAGCTTTTCCTCTTTCCTTCTTTTAGGAATTTCCTCTTTGAGATATTCGATCGCCTCACTCGTAATTGCACCAGGGGTGAAAAGTTTTCCCACCCCCATCTTTTCAAGCTTCTCAATATCCTCTTCAGGAATTATCCCACCACCGAAAAGAAGAATGTGCTCAGCTTTTTTCTCCCTTAAAAGATTTAAGACTACTGGAAAAAGAGTCATATGAGCACCAGATAAGACGCTCATTCCAATAGCATCCACATCCTCCTGGATAGCAGCTTCAGCAATCATCTCTGGTGTTTGTCTGAGACCAGTATAGATAACTTCAAAACCAGCATCCCTGAAAGCAGAGGCGATAACTTTAATCCCTCTATCATGCCCATCCAACCCCGGCTTAGCCAGCAAAACTCTGATTTTACGTTCCATAAAGCCACCTCTTTTACTTCTTTGTTTTCACCTTTGCCCCTTGGATTTCACTTTTACCTCTAAACATAAGCACTAACACCTATTACCTACTACCTACCACCTATCACCTACCACCTACGACCTACCACCTAAAACCTATCTTCCTTGCAACCTGCATCTTGCAACTTGAAACTAAAACATCGGAGCCTCCTGATATTCGCCAAATACCTCTCTTAAAACATCCACGATCTCACCCTCTGTTGCATAGCATCTTACACAATCCAGAATCACCGGCATAGTATTTTCTGTTCCCGAAGCAGTTTTTTTTAGCTCTTGTAAGCCTCTCTTTACCTTATCGTTATCCCGCGTCTGTTTAACTTTCTTAAGATTTTCAACCTGCTCTCTCTCAACTTTCTCATCTATCTTCACAATAGGAATCTCTATTTTTTCACCAGGAATTATAAAATCATTGAGTCCAACAATTATCCTCTCTTTTTTTTCAATCTCCCTTTGATATCTATATGCGGCATTGGCAATCTCTTTTTGAAAATATCCCTCTTCAATACACTTCAATACTCCTCCTCTTTTCTCTATTTCTTCAAAATAACGCTCAGCCTCATTTTCCATCTTATTGGTCAGAGTCTCAAGATAATAAGAACCGGCAAGAGGGTCAATAGTATCTGCCACAGCACTCTCATAGGCTATGAGTTGCTGTGTTCTCAAAGCGATCTGAACAGCTTGCTCAGAGGGTAAAGCCAGGGTCTCATCCATCGAATTGGTGTGGAGGCTCTGAGTCCCTCCTAAAACTGCAGCTAAGGCTTCAAAAGCTGTTCTCACTATGTTGTTCTCAGGCTGTTGGGCAGTTAAGGTGCATCCTGCGGTCTGGGTGTGAAATCTTAAAAGCCAAGATTCCTTCTTTTTAGCCTTATATTTTTCTTTCATATGACGAGCCCATATCCTCCTTGCAGCTCTATATTTAGCTATCTCCTCGAAGAAATCCAGGTGTGAATTGAAGAAAAAAGACAATCTTGGAGCAAATGAGTCCACATCCAAACCCGCTTTTATCCCTGCCTCAACATAGGCAAATCCATCTGCCAAGGTGAAAGCTAACTCCTGAACAGCGGTGGAGCCAGCTTCCCTGATATGATACCCGGAGATCGATATGGTGTTCCACTTAGGAACATGCTGGGAGCAAAACTCCATAATATCGGTGATTAACCTAATTGAGGGCTCAGGTGGGAAAATCCACTCCTTTTGAGCAATATATTCTTTTAAAATATCATTCTGTAAAGTTCCGGTGAGTTTCTCCGATAAAACCCCCTGTTTTTCTCCCACTGCCACATACATAGCTAAAAGGATGGAAGCTGGTGCGTTGATTGTCATAGAGGTTGAGATCCTGTCCAAAGAGATTTTAGAAAACATGGTCTCCATATCGTCTAAAGAATCAACCGCAACCCCGCATTTTCCGACCTCACCTTTGGAACGCAGGTGGTCTGAATCATATCCCATCAAGGTTGGAAGGTCAAAGGCAACCGAGAGTCCGGTCTGCCCTCTTTCTAAAAGAAAATGGTAACGCGCATTGGTCTGCTTTGGAGTCCCCATTCCTGAAAACTGACGCATGGTCCAAAGTTTACCCCGATACATATTATGCCTTATCCCTCGTGTATAAGGATACTCTCCAGGAAAGGACAGGTCTTTAAAATAGTCAAAATCATCTAAATCATCTGGAGTATAAAGAATCTCTACAGGAATTTTTGAGTGGGTCTGATATTTTTTCTCTGGATTTTTATTTTGAACTTTTTCCTCCCACCTTTTTTTCTCCTCTCTGATCTTTTTTAAACTTTCTCTTTCAGACATATAAATCACCTCAAAAATTTATATCAGTTTTGCCTCCCTTAAGAACCTCTCGCTTGCAGAATAAGGATCATCCTTACCAGCCAAAACCTCCTCCACTATATTTTCAATATCAAAGCTTTCTTTAACTTTTTCCTCTGTGATCTCTTTTATCCTATTTTCAATTAGTTTTTTTATCTCAGATTTTATCTGAGCTTTCCTTTTCTTTTCGAAAATGCCATTATCCTGAATAAATTTTTTATGCTCTTCGATCTTTTTCCATAATAAATCGATTCCGATATTATGAGTGGCTTGGACAGAAATCACCGGGTATTCCCAGCACTTTCCAAAAGAGTTATCTTTTTTGCGTTTCAAATCTAAAAAAGAGTCGAGCTCATAGATCAAGTTTGATGCTCCTTCTCTATCTGCCTTATTAACCACAAATATATCCGCAATCTCCATCAGTCCTGCCTTCATCGCCTGAATCGCATCCCCTGACTCAGGCGTAAAGACTACCAGCGTGGTGTCGCAGTTATCAACCACATCCAGATCAACTTGACCCACACCAACAGTCTCTATTATAATATAATCTTTTCCAAAAGCATCCAAAACTAAAATAACCTCTTTGGTTGTCTTAGCCAAGCCTCCTTTTGAACCTCTTGAAGCCATGCTCCTTATGAAAACATCTTTTACCGATGATAAAGCCTGCATTCTTATTCTGTCACCTAAAAGTGCTCCTCCAGTGAAAGGGCTTGTGGGATCAACTGCTATTATTCCAACTGTCCTATCTTGAGATGAAAGCTTTTGAGCTAATTTATCTGTCAGTGTGCTTTTGCCAGACCCGGGTGGACCAGTCATACCAATACGATAGGCTTTACCGGTCATTGGATAGATTCGGCTTAAAAACTTCTCGTAATCTTTTGACTGATTCTCCACATAGGTGATGAACTTAGACAAAGCTACTGGGTCTTTTTTTTGAAATCTTTCAAAAAGTGTCATATCTCAGCTATTTTTAAATCTTTTACCCTTAGTTGAAATCTTGTATTCCCATTCCATTCATTTTTCTCTATCATGTAGACTAAATCGATTTTTATTCTTTTCATCGACAAAGGCTTAACCCAATCTCCCAATCCGAAGCCAATTGCATCGAAGATAGAATCCCCCTTTTTCACCTTTAATCTGAGATGGTTATTTCCAACAATATAGGGCTCTCCAAAAATCTCTAAATTTTTAGTCAAAAACACAGGACAAAAGTTTTTTGGACCAAAAGGAGAAAATAACTCTAAGGAGTCAACAAGATTCTGGTCGATTGAGCTCAATTTAATTTCACAATCGATTGTAAGTTTTGGGATAAAATCATCAAAAGAGAGTCTTTGGGAGGATATGGCTTTTAACCTTTTTCGAAATAGGTCGATTTTATCTGGTGAGATGGAAAAGCCGGCAGCATATTCATGCCCACCGTATCTTATCAGATATTCCTCGCATTCCTTTAGAACGTGGTAGAGAGAAAACCCAGATATAGTCCGGGCTGAGCCTTTGCCTTCATCTTCATCAATAGCTATCATCATACAAGGACGATGAAACCTCTCCACAAGACGGGAGGCAACTATGCCAATCACTCCCTGATGCCAAGAAGGGGAGGATAAAACAATTATTTTATCCTTTGAAAGGTCAACATCTTTTTCGATAAGCTCTAAAGCTTCACTAAGTGTCTTCTCATCGATAGTTTTGCGGGTTTTATTATCTTTATCCAATTCCCGGGCAAGTTGGGAAGCTATGTTTTCATCCTTGGTGGTCAAAAGCTTTACCGCTTTAGCTGCATCGCCCAATCTTCCAACAGCATTTATACGGGGAGCTAAAATATAGACAATTTGTCCTGTTCCGATATTTCTTCCTAAAATCCCGGAAATAAAGATAAGCGATTTAAGTCCGGCTTTTGTTGTCCTGGAGATCTGAGCCATTCCGAACTTGGTCAATGTTCGATTTTCCTTGGTCAAGGGAACTATATCAGCAGAAGTTCCTAAAGCCACTAAATCGAGGTGTTGTTCTAATTCAGACTCATCCTGTGCTAATCTTTTGTATAATCCTTGAGCAAACTTGAAAGCAACGCCCACACCGGAGAGCTCACCTCCTGGATATTCTTTTCCTTTTTGTTTTGGATCTATAATGGCGCAGGCATCAGGTAAAACCTCTGAGGGCTCGTGGTGGTCTGTGATGATGCAATCTATTCCCAAGGAATTAGCAAAATCGACCTCTTTTTTGGCTGTTACTCCACAGTCAACAGTTATTAGAAGTTTAGCCTTCCTTTTATTAGCCTCCACAATCCCTTCTTCAGAAAGTCCATATCCCTCAACCATTCGATTGGGTAGATAATAGGAGACATTCCCTCCTAAGCGATTCAAAACCAAAAAGATCAAAGAGACTGCTGTTATCCCATCCACGTCGTAATCTCCGAAAATCATTATCTTTTGGTTCTCTTTTAAGGCATAAATTACCCGCTCCACTCCCCTGTCCATATCCTTTAAAAGAAAAGGATCAAGAAGGTCAGAAAGAGTTGGCTTCAAAAAGCTTTCTGCCATCTGGGGGTCAGAAAGCCCTCTGTTAACTAAAATTTTTGCCGCAACCTCTGGCAAATCTATCTCTTTTTTTAGTGCCCAGACTAAAGATGGATCAGGTTCTGAAAGAATTTTCCAAAAGAATTTATTAGTCATTGTCAAAATTTAAAAAGCCAAAGCAGACCATAAGCCGAGTTCTGTTCACCCACCTAAGGGTTGACGATCATCCATCTGGGGTATCCGTTGCCGGATACCTCAAGCGACCTACCCGGAAGTGAAAGCGAAGCAGGCGACTTCTCCTTCCCTATTTGGTCTTGCTCTCGAGTGGGGTTTGCCCTGCCAGATGTTTCCACCTGACAGAGTGGTCTCTTACACCACTGTTTCACCTTTACCCCCGCATTATGCGGGGGCAGTTTAGTTTCTGTGGCACTTTCCGTTCCGTAAAGGACCCCCGCGTTACGGGGCACTCTGCCTTTGAGAGCTCGGACTTTCCTCCCCCTGCAAAAAGCAGGGAGCGATCGTCTGGTCTGCTTTGGCTTTTTTTCTCCTCCTCCTATTTCTACGAAAGTTAACTCAATTTATCAAGAACATTTTCTCATTGTAACGGACAGGATCTCCTTTATCAAAAACTTGCCATGTCCGCCCAGCTGGCAGAAGCAATTGTGCCAAATTCATTATTTAAGTTTCTCCTGTTGTCTTTAATACCTGATTGACTATCTTCGGATGTAATATTTTCCCTGTATGGAATGGAATGACTATTCTTCTGTTTTCTTTCATATATATTCGATGACTTCCCTTGCTTCTGATCAGTTTAAACCCAGACCCAAGCAGGAGCTTCTCAGCTTCTTGGTGGTTAGCCTGGGTAGTTTACGCACCTTCTACCTCTAAAGATGTGGTCAGTATCTGTTTGCTCAAAAGTTGCTTCGCCTCGTCCTCTGATAATGTTTCCAAATAGAGCTCGACCGCCTCTTTAATATTGTTCAAAACCTCTTCTAAGGTATCTCCCTGGGTCTGGCATCCCTCCAGTTCCGGAGAGTATGCATAATATCCGGATTCGTCTTTTTCGATGACAATGCCAACTTTATAAGACACTATATTTTCCTCCTTTGCTTTCTGGTCACATCTATCAGTAACACATTCTCAACTCCAACTGGTTCTATAATTCGGAGCCTCCTTGGTGATGGTGACACTGTGTGGATGGCTCTCAATCAAACTTGCCTTGGTTATCCTCAAAAACTTTGCTTTCTTTTTCAATTCACAGATGTTCTTTACTCCGCAGATTCCCATACCTGACTTTAGACCACCTATCAGCTGATAAACAGAATCAGAAAGAGAACCTTTATAAGGGATACGACCCTCAATCCCTTCAGGCACTAATTTTTTAACGTCCTCTTTCTCCGCTTGAAAATAGCGATCTTTGCTTCCAGCTCTCATTGATTCCAGAGAGCCCATTCCCCTATATATCTTATAACTCCTCCCCTCCAAAAGAATCAAATCCCCTGGACTTTCCTCTGTGCCAGCAAAAAGGCTTCCGATCATAACAGCATCTGCTCCAGCTGCTAACGCCTTGGTTATATCTCCGGAATATTTTATCCCACCATCAGCGATCAAAAGAACATCATGCTTTTTTGCACAATCAGCACAATCCATTATCGCGGTTATCTGAGGAACCCCTGCTCCTGTTATCACTCTGGTAGTGCAGATGGATCCAGGTCCCACTCCTACCTTGATACAATCAGCACCAGCTTTGATCAAATCAAAAGCCCCCTTATCTGTTGCAACATTGCCAGCAACCAAAGGAACTTCAGGGTATTTTGACTTTATTTTCTCCACGCTTAAAAGAACACCCTTAGAATGTCCATGAGATGAATCGATAACAATCACATCTACACCAGCATGGACTAAAGCTTTAGTTCTTTCCATCATATCTTTGGTCACCCCCACAGCTGCACCAACCCTCAATCTCCCTCTCGAATCCTTACAGGCATTAGGATATTGAAGTTTTTTCATAATATCTTTTACTGTTATCAGACCTTTAAGGTTTCTTTTTTTGTCAACAATTGGCAATTTCTCAATCCTTTTTTGGTGCAAGAGCTCCTTAGCCTGTTCAAGTGTGGTTCCCTCTGAAACAGTTATCAGATTTTTCTTGGTCATAACATCACCAATCTTTTGATTCAGATCTTTGTCGAACCTCAGATCTCTATTAGTTAATATCCCGACCAGTTTTCCCCTCTTTGTTATAGGGATTCCTGAGATGGAAAACTTTTTCATCACCTCCAGAGCATCTCCTATTAACTTATCAGGGGAGAGAGTGATTGGATCGACTATCATTCCTGATTCTGACCTTTTTACTTTATCCACTTCCTGGGTCTGACGTCTGATACTCATATTCTTATGGATTACACCTATTCCACCCTCTCGCGCTAAGGCGATTGCAAGCTTTGATTCAGTTACAGTATCCATAGCTGCGCTTAAAATCGGAATATTGAGCTTTATCTCCGGAGATATATAAGTTGACACATCCACATCCTTTGGAAAAACCTCTGATTTTGCCGGAACAAGCAATATGTCATCAAAAGTCAAACCAACTTTTTCTAAAATCTCAACCATAAAACTCCTTATTCACCAGTCCAGATCAAAATTCTTCCACAGCTATCGCAAGTTATTATCCCGTTGCCCATTTTGATCTCCTGGATTCTTTGAGGGGGTAAAGATTTATAACAGGCGCCACAGGCTCCTTTTTTTACCACCACGACTACATCCGCACCTCTACCCTTCTTTATTCTCTCATAAGTAGCTAAAAGTCTTTTGTCAATTCTAACAGTTACATTTCTCCTTTCATCTTCCTTTATCTTTATTTTCGTCCCAACTGAATCTATCTCCCTTTTTAAGGTTTTAAGCTGTGCAGTGTTATTTGTGTTCACCCTTTCTTTTTTCTTTTTGAGCTCAACCAATTTCTCCTCGAACTCGTCAACGGAACCCATCAATTCTAAGATTTTATCCTCGTTCTCTAATATCTTAAGTTTTCTATTAGAGATCTCAGTAGTCAAAGCATCGTACTCACGATTTGTCTTTATCACCCTCATCTGTTTTTGGAACTTTGAGAGCTCTTGATTTAAAGAATCCACCTCCAGTTCCAAGTGTTTTTTTTCGAGATTTTGCTTTTTTAATTCCTCCTCAGTCTGCTTCAGGGCATTATTAGTATCGTGGATCTCCTTTTCTAAATTTGAGACCATATCAGGCAAATAGTCTTTTGACCTTTCCAATTCCCCTAATTGATAATCGATCTCCTGTAATTTCAAAAGCATCTCCATCTCGTTTCTCATTAAACTCTCCTTCTAAAACAAAAAAGTGCACTAAAACTTAGTGCACTAAAAAACAATTTACAGTGGCAAAAAATTGTTTGTCTTTTTTTACCATTCTCAAAAAAACTTTTCTCTCAGATGAAAAAGAACATTTTTTCTGGTGGGCAATACTGGATTCGAACCAGTGACCTTTCGGATGTGAACCGAACGCTCTAACCAACTGAGCTAATCGCCCACGTATTCGGTTCACGGTAAACTGTTAACCGTAAACCGTTAACTGACTTGGGCCCACCAGGATTCGAACCTGGGACCCACTGATTATGAGTCAGTTGCTCTAACCAGCTGAGCTATGGGCCCATCTATTTTATATATTACGATAAAATGTTTTCTTAGTCAAGAAATTTTTACTATATTTTTTTCAAGAGAACTCTTGATGCATCCCGCCAAAGGCGGGATGCTTTTTAGCTTCGGGAATTCTTCCGCCTTTTGCGGAATCTTGAGACTATTCCCGAAGCATCAGGGAAAATTTTATCTTTTTAAACTCCAATGATTCTCTCCCACATCTTTAACGTAACATTTAAAAAGCTATCAAACTATTTTACAAATAAGCACGGATGAAATCTATGCCTACAAGCTCAGTTAATAAATCTCTACTATTATTTTTTAGACAGGGGATGGATTACAGAAAAGGGTGAGTTTTTATTTTTAATTTTTACTTTTTAATTTTTTATTTTTCTTTTAATCCATATTTCTCTATCTTCCGGTAAAGGGTGGATGAATCTATACCCAAAATCTGAGCTGCCTTTGCCTTCTGCCAGCTGGTCTGATTTAAGACCCAGAAAATATATGCTCTCTCTATTGTCTCTAAGTCAGGAGTATGCGGTTTGTCTTCTGTTATTTTAACCATTTTTTGGTCGAGGATTTTCTCTGGCAAATCCGAAATCCCTATCAGCTCATCTTTAGCTAAAAGTACCGCCCTCTCAATTGTATTCTCAAGTTCCCTTGCGTTTCCAGGCCAGGAATAATCTATCAATTTCTTCAAAGCTTCATCTGTAATTTTTTTCTCTTTTTGTCTGAATTTTTTGCAATACTTTTTTATGAAATAAAATGCTAAAAGCTTGCTATCATCTTTTCTTTTCCTCAAAGGTAGTATGTGGATAGGAAAAACATTTAACCTGTAATAAAGGTCTGCTCTGAAGTTTCCAATTTTTACCTCCTGTTCCAAATCTGCATTGGTAGCAGCAATCAATCTCACATCCACTTGGATAGGCTTAGTGCTCCCAACAGGAGTTATCTCCTTCTCCTCCAATACCCGTAAAAGCTTTACCTGAATAGCCCGGGATATCACACCGATTTCATCCAAAAAGAAGGTTCCACCATCTGCAGTTTTAAAAAGTCCCTCTTTATCCTTTATCGCTCCTGTAAAAGACCCCCTTATATGTCCAAAAAGCTCCGACTCCAGAAGAGATTCAGGTAAAGCGGCACAACTGATGGTGACAAAAGGTTTATCTGATCTGCGGGAATAATAGTGAATCGCTTTCGCCACAAGCTCCTTACCTGTTCCTGATTCACCCTGAATCAAAACAGTGGAATCAGTCTGTGCCACTTTCTCTGCAAGCCTTTTCATCTCCAGAATCTCAGGAGAGTTTCCTATGAAGTTATCAAAGGAGAACTCTTTTTTAAGCTGTTTTTTCAAATCAAGATTTTCTCTGGTTATCCTTTTTTGCTCCAAAGATTTTTTTATAGTGATTTTCAACTCATCTACTTTAAAGGGCTTGGCTATATAATCGAAAGCGCCTTTTTTCAAAGCCTCAATAGCTGTGTCCACTGAGGCATAGGCAGTCATAACTATAAATGATAAATCTCGATCAATTGACTTTACTTTGGACAAAAGCTCAAGTCCATTTAGCTCCGGCATCATAAGGTCAGCTATGACAAGGTCAAAATTAGAGTTCTTTATCTTCTCCAAAGCATCCTTACTACTCTGAGTGGAGGTAACTTCATACCCTTCCTTTTTAAGCATTATCTGCATGAATTTGCACATCGACTCCTCATCATCGATCACAATAATTTTGGCTTTTTCCATAGGTTTTCTCCCCTTTCATTTAAATTCTATCGGCAGAAAAAAAACTAACTTCAGAAATGATACCTTGTCAAGTTCAGAATCTTGACCGACTATATCTCACTGATGTCCGGAGTTTTGATAATGCTAAAAGGTAATAGAGGATAATTTTACGCGATCCTCTCAAGAACAAGTTTCCCCTTTTTCTTTTCTATTCTGGTTGGGTATTTACCTGAAAAGCAGGCAACGCAGAAATCCTCCTTGGGCAAAGAGTGCATTGAAAGCATCCCCTCCAAGGAGAGATATTCTAAAGAGTCAACATCAAGATATTTTCTTATCTGTTCAACTGATTTATAAGAGGCAATAAGCTCCTTTTTTGTCGGCATATCTATGCCATAAAAACAAGGGCTTATAATTGGTGGAGATGATACTCTAAAATGAACTTCCTTAGCACCGGAATTTCTTATCATCTTTATAAGCTTTTTTGAAGTTGTTCCTCTAACTATGGAATCATCTACTATTATCACCCTTTTGCCTTTTAGAACGCCTTTAACCGGATTGAATTTAATTTTAGCATCCAAATCCCTTATTTCTTGATCGGGCATGATGAAAGTCCTTCCAATATAATGGTTGCGGATCAAACCGAATTCATATTTTATTCCAGACTCCTCAGAGTATCCGAGTGTTGCGGTGTTGCTCGAATCTGGCACAGATACCACTATATCGGCATCCACAGGCTTTTCTTTGGCTAATTGTCTTCCCAGCCTCCTTCGGATCTTATCCGCATTTTCACCATAGATTTTTGAGTCTGGACGGGAAAAATATATGAACTCGAAGATGCAGAAAGCGTGCTTTACTTTTTTGAAAGGGTGAAAAGATTTTATCCCCCCTTTATTGATAACCAATATTTCCCCTGGCTCTATGTCTCTTATATATTTAGCACCTATTATATCAAAAGCACAGGTCTCAGAAGCAACTACCCAGGACTTGTTATATTTGCCAAAAGCCAAGGGTCTGAATCCATAAGGGTCCCTTGCTGCAATTAAAGAATCCTTGGTTAAAAACACCAGAGAATAAGCTCCTTTTACCAAGGATAAAGAGTGTGCGATCCCATCCTCGATTTTTTTTTCCTTTGATCTGGCGATTAGATGAAGAATTATCTCTGAATCGTTTGTGGTCTGAAATATTGACCCCTTTTTCTCCAGTTCTTGGTGTAGACTATAACAATTTGTTAAATTTCCATTATGTGCAATAGCCAATTTTTTACCTTTACAGGTTATCAAAAGTGGCTGGACATTTACTAAAGATGATAAACCTGTGGTGGAATATCTGTTATGCCCGATAGCTATTCGTCCTTTTAATTTAGATAATGTCTCTTTGCTCTCAAAAATTTCATTGACCTGTCCTAATCCCTTATGCTCACAAATCTTTTCACCATCTGAGGATACAATCCCAGCTCCCTCCTGCCCTCGATGTTGTAAAGCATAAAGACCTAAATAGGTAAGCTCAGCAGACTTCTTAGCCCCAAAAATTCCGAAAACTCCGCATTGGTCATGAATAATTCTTTCTATCATCTAAACCACCAAACATACTATATACGAAAAGGAAAGAATTTAATTTAGCCTCACCTTATCACTCTGTCAAGCACTTTTATCTTGGTATTTTTGAAAAAAATTCAGGGGAAAATACATGTGCAAATAACTATTTTTGTTCACTGCTGACTAAAGGGGAAAATGCACTAATAAAGCATGCCTACACACCTCTTATAATTTAACATTAGAGTGTAAACCTTTAGGTTTACTAAGATGAGTCTTTCCGAATAAAGCTACAAGCTTTAGACTCCAACAGGATTTATTCCTTTGGCTCCCTATTACTCTCATCTGTTGAAAGGTTGGACAAAGAGATCTAAGTCAAACAAAAATGCTGTAACGCACAGATTTTTTCCCAAAAGAACGCTAATTTTTTCTTCAAACCTGCCGATTAATAAATAATCTCAAATTTTAACTTTTAATCAGGAGGTGTCAATGCTCTGGTGGAGTACTATTCTATTTATCTTGGGAGTTTTGGCTTTTCTGGATAGTATTTTTAATTACGGTGAGATCTTCAGGCAAGTCAACTCTTTTTTCTTCATGCTCATCTCCCTGGGGATATTGATAAGGCTTCGGCATATATTAAGACAAAAACCTGGTTGGGAGTCTGAGAAAGAGAAAACCACAGAAAAGGTAAAAGAAAAAGTGGAGGTTTAAAGTTAGAAAAACTCAGAGCCCCGCCAAAAGCGGGGTTTTTTTATTCGGTTTTTTTCTGGGATTTTGATAGGTCCAGCATTTTGATTCCGGGTGCATATTCGGTTATAACAGGCTCGATAATGGAAAGAAGGCTTTTGGTGATCTCTGCTATTTTGAGTGTGCCTTTCTCAATTGCTTTAAGCCTCTGCTCGGTCTTTTGGTCGAGTCTTTCCTTTTCTCCTAAGATAAGTTGGACATTCCCTAAGATGGCTGTCAAAGGATTGTTGATCTCGTGATTAATTGTAACCGCAACCTGCATTATAGCTGAAAGCCTCTCAGATTTTATAATCTTTTTTTGCTCTTCATCTTTTTCTGGAATTTTCCAGAATTTAAAAGACGCTAAAGCCAGTTGACTCATTAAAGCTTCTAAAAAATCCTTTTCAGAAGAGAAATCCCTTCTCCCTTTGCAAAGTCCTGTAATTGCACCTATTATTGTCTTTTCAGACCTGATAGAATAGGAAAAAAGAGTTTGAGCCACCTCTTTTTCCAAAGAGAATAAGACAAACTCAACCCCAAAATCATCCCTTAAACCTGCAAGTATTTTTTTATCGATCTCTTTAATAAGCAGATTCTTCTCAACTGACCCAGATAAAGCTTCGTGTGTTACATTTTTCGCCTCATCCAAAAAGCTCACCAGACCTGACTCTAAGTCCAGAATCTCAACTAACCTATCCACAGCCTCCTGAGCAATGTCAGCCAAATCATTTGAGCTATTTATTTTTATAGCCAAATTCTTTAAGGCAAGATACTTAAGACGGTATTTTTCCTGATTTATATCCATTTTCTTCCCAGAAAAAAGTTAGCTAAATTTTAAGAATGCAAAATCTATACCATTGGATTTTATTATAAACTAAAACTTTAAAGATTTAAATTAACTTTTTGTAATACAATGGAATAGTGAAAGCTAACATCCATCGAAACAAAATTTTATTTCAAGAAGGAAAAAAATAAACTATTTTCCTCTACCATGTTTTGACAAGAATATGCAGACCAGTTCACACACGATTCAAAAGGAGACTTCAGTCAATTTATAAAATAGCAAATTTTTGTGAAAAGTCAAGCAGGTTTTAGAGAATCCCTGTAGATACCAAATACAAATCATACACTTTTTGCCTGCCCGGCCAGGGAGACAAAAAGATTAGGCAACACCCAAGAGAGCAAATTATATTTTTCAAAAACTGATAACCTTAAACTCTCGAGGAGGTTGCCTATGTGTATCACTCAGTCATTCACTAAAATAATAAAAAAGCAGATGAGATACAACAGATCTCTTGATGTCTCTTGACCTTCGGCATACGCACTTCTACTTCTGGTTTAATCGGCTCAAAGAGGTTAACTTCGACATCAAGTCCCTGGAGGAACACTCCCCAAGGCCTCATTCTCATCCCAAAAAGACCCCTCAAGAGGTGGTGGATAAAATCATCTCTTTAAGAAAAAAGACCAACTATGGACCTGCCTGCCCGGCCAGGGAAAGATTACAATTCCATCTACAAAAAGATTTTGGGATCAATCTTGCCAAATCAACCATTGGGCACATCCTCAAAAGGGAAAGCCTGGTTCCTCCTAAGAGATTAAAACACAGAAAGAAACACCTAAAACGCTACCAGATGCCCAATCCGGGAGATTTAATCCAGATGGATGTAAAATATCTTCCTTATCGCATCAAAGCTCAACAGCATTATCAATATACCGCCCTGGATGACTGCACTCGCTGGAGATTCGCTAAAATCTATTATGAGCTCTCGGTAAACAATACCCAATCCTTTGGGAAGGAATTGATCAAATCCGCTCCCTTCCCTGGCCGGGCAGGCAAGATCAAAACCATCCAAACTGATAACGGGGTGGAGTTCACTTATAAATTCGTCTCTGATACTATCTCTTGATGCATACGCAAATGCATAGACAAACTCCCTAAAAAACACCCTCTGGATATCTTATGTGAAAAACATAACATCCATCATAAACTCATTCCTCCAGGACAATGGGAGCTTAACGGCAAAGTAGAAAGGTCTCACCGTATTGATGAAGAGGAGTTCTACCGGTTAAAATC
>JAUWYR010000015.1 GCA_030615745.1 Candidatus Zixiibacteriota bacterium
AAAGAAGCCATCTTTTCCACCTGAATCAAGTGACCTTGAATACGCTTTAACTCCTCTGTTTTCTCATCAACTCTTTTTTGTAAAGTCTCTGACCACTGGGTGATCTCCTCCTGTGCTTTTTTCAACTCTTTAGTCATAGTATTAAAAGAATCAGCGAGCTTCCCCATCTCATCTTTTTTTTGCAGAGGAATTGTGTAGTCTAAATTTCCATTGGCAATAGCTTTTGTCCCATCGATTAGCTTGCGGATTGGAGAACGAATTAAAGTCCAGATCAAGATCCCAACCACTAAAAAGACGCTCGTGATTAAAATCATAGATGTCAATACCGTCTGACGGCGACTGCGGGCAATGTCAGCATCCACAGTTGCCAAAGACATCTGTACATCCAAAACCCCCAGGATGAACTTCTCATCCGGGTGCAGGTGACAGCCCGAGCCATAACAGGCGATTTCATTTTCTATGGGATTGATTAAGGCTAAAACCCTATGCCTATTTGAAGCCTTTATAATCCGGTGGCGTTGTTCAGTGGCCAGAGCTTTAAGAGGTTCGGGGAAACGGTGGCATACTTGGCAAGCCTCTGAAGTTATGCTTACTTTGGTTGATGCCTCTTCCGGACGAGTGGTGAAAATGACTTCACCTTTTTTGTCGTAAATTCGAATAACCTCAAACCCCGGCATCTGGCTGAAGTTTTTGAATATTTGATGAATATCCTCCTTACGGTTTATCAACATACTATAGTGGGTGGATTCCTTGATCAGATCAGTAGTCCGGAGGGCGGCTAATTGAACCTGCTCCAGAAGGTCATTGGCCTCGCTTTTAACGTTTATGTAAGTAAAAGTAGCCAGACCTGTAAACATCACCAAAATAGGGCAATGAAAGACTTTAATCCTAAAGGCATTCTTTGCTCCTATCGTATGTTAACCGCGAACTGAATGAACTTTTTTGTGCATCACTCTCACCTTTTCTCCTTCTTAATCCTTTCCCACTCCCGGTAATGTTCTTTTATCATCTCCTCCTCGGAGATCTTGCCGGTAAGCCAGCTCCAATTCATGGGAAATTTATCTGGGTTAAGATGGGCATTGTAGAAATGCCAGACTATAATTGATAAGTTAGCTGACACCGCCTCGTAAAAATGAATAGACTTGAAAACATTCAGGAGCCATTTAGGCATAAATTTCAAAAAGAGATTCTCGAATCATGTGGGAAGCCAGTAAAAATACGTCCCTAGCTGTAAATAGAGTCTCTTACATCTAATGGAAACGGGACTTTTAACATAAAGGTCGGAAGCTTAATTTTCTTTTTCTAAGTCACTTTTAATGCATCCCCTTATACTCGGGGTGTTCACGATGAACAGGCATTCGGTTCACAATCCAGCGGTAGATCAGAAGTTCAATGGTGATGATGGTGATGACGATAACAAACTCCTTCCAGTGAAAAAGCTCGCGATGGGGCAGTTTCCAGTTCAATCCGATAAGTGAGACATTGAAGCGGTTTAAGGCAACGCCGATGATGGTAAAAAATGCGGTGAACCGGACAAGTCCCACACTTCTATTTCGGACTCCAAATGCGAAAAGAAAGCAAGGGAGAAGGACAAAAATGATCATCTCCACTAAAAACAAGTAGCCATAAGAGGTGTTCAGAAGATTCCAGTGGTGTCCGTGAGCTATTCCTATGATCTTCAATCCAAAGTAGGTAAATAGAACAAAGGAGGCGGCTTTGCCCAGGCCTAAGGTGAGTTCAGGAAGTTTTGCCTGGTAGTGTGCACTCACTCTGTGCTTGAGATAACGAGAGGTGAGTGTGCTTTCAGCAATCACCATTGAGAGTCCGGCAAAGATGCTCGAGACAAAGAAAAATACCGGGATGAACTGTGAATACCAGAGTGGATGTAGCTTTCCTGGGGAGAGGAGAAAGAGTGCTCCAAGGGCTGACTGATGAAGTGTGGAGAGGGTCACCACGAAGATGGTGGCACCAACAGTTACTTTCAATGCCCATCTACGAAACCTGTCAGAGCCAAGCCACTCAAAGATGGCAGGACAAGACTCAACGAAGTAGAGAACCACATGCAAGGTCACTGACCAAGCCACAAAGAAAAGGACAGAGCCTACTCCGTATGAGACGAACATAGGATAAGGAAGTCGCCAGGGACGTCCCAGGTCGACGAGGAGAAAAAGAGCAGCGAACAGATAGCCGAGAAAACCTAAGATAATAGCAGGTCGCAGAAGTGGCCGGTATTCTTTGAGCCCAAAGAGATATACAGTCGAGCCAAGAACATATCCAGCAGCTGCCAGAGGGATTCCGGTAAATAGTCCCCAGCTCAGAAAAAGTCCCCAGGGTTGGTTATCCGAGGCATGTGTTACTGCGCCGAGACCCTGGGTGTAACGTATCACGATAAAATAAAGACCCACCAGGATTATAAGTCCAGCCACGATGTTAAAGGGGGTAAAGAGTCTTCTTATATATTCCTTGAAGGTCATTCCCATGAACACTTTCTCCCTTAACCAGGATGGAGCAATATAGGTCTCCTTCACTTGTTCTGTCATGGTTGAGTCTCCTTTTTCTCTGAGGTTGTGGCCTCATCTTTTGTCATCTGCTCCCGATGTTTGGTGAACATATAAAACCCACCTAAGAGTGCAGGCAAAATCACAACCCCGGCAGGGACCATAGTAAGGAACCCTTTGGTCAATTCCGGATAGGGCTTGGTGCCCACATCCGTCGGGAACCCGAGTTGTTCAAAGGGAACTCCGGAAATATATAGCCAGCAGGTTCCTCCAACTTCATGCTTACCGTAGATGTGGTCAATGTATTCTCCGGGCTTGCTTCTGATCTTCTCTCTGGCCACTTTAATTAGCTCACTCCTCTTGCCGAATGTCAATGCTTGAGTAGGACAGATCTTGACACATGCAGGAATCTCACCTTCTTTGGTAATCCTCTCGTAACATAAGGTACATTTTCTAACCTCAGGTGTGAGCGCATTATGATATTCATAAGCCGGGACATAGAAAGGACAAGCGGTCATGCAGTAGCGGCATCCTATACACACATCCTTGTTGTAGGTCACCGCTCCCTCCGGCGTCTTCTTAAGGGCTTTTACTAAACAGGCGGAGGCACAAGCTGGCTCATCACAATGATTGCACTGGAACTTAACATAGATCGGTTTTTCTTTATCTTTTGGATTGGGATAACGGTTGACTACGGTATAGCTTTCCGCATCGGTTCTCCTCTTTTTCTCAAAGACCGATTTGTCGTCATAAGTTTCTATGGGCTTATTGGGTAATTTATTCTGATCCTTGCACGCCCATTCACACTTTCGGCATCCGGTGCACAGGGGTATGTCGTGGAGCACACCGAAGCGATCCGGGTAACCAGGAAAATGTTCTTGAGCAATTGCCTTACTATGGCGTCCTATAAGGCTGGTGGATCCAATTGCTCCGATGGCCTTAAGGAAAGCTCTTCGGTTGATTGACACTGTTATATCCTCCTCTTCTTATAGATTCACCTAAGGCTATTAATTAATAGAAATTCACCCAAAATAATTAACAAAGCCACTGGTATCTTCCTCGAACACTAACTGTAATAGTAACTATCCTATCTACCATTTCTCCTCAGTAAAGGTTCCCGGGCTACTTTTAGGATATACTCGGCCGTCATCGTGACAATTAGCACAGGATGGTTTCTGGTCAAACCTACGGTCCAAGTGACAGTCGATGCAATCCATCCCCTGGTGGATCTCGTCCAGAGCTAACCCGGTTACAGAGTGATTGAAAGTTTCGGTGTTCCAACTGCTATGACAAGCGATACAGTCTCGATCAAGTTTGGTTATTTTACGCCCCATGAGGTGACAGGAGCGACACTTTAGCTCCTGATGAAATCGATTCAAGGGCCACCCGGTTCGAGCATGAGTGAAGCCCTCCGTCTCACTTTGGGTGTGACAAATGGAGCATGTTTTCATGGTGTGACATGAGATACAAGGCTTGTGGTGTTCCTCTGGAGTTTTGGCTGCCCTTTCGGGTTTTTCTCCTATCTCATGGCAGCGGCTGCAACTCTGTTCTCGATGGCAGTCAACACACCTCAGATCAAACAATTCCACATGATCTTTGTGGTGGAAGGTCACCACTGGGCCTTTCTTGTAGTTGACCTGGTACACTCTTTTGTCCGGCACAGCGATGTGTGGGTGATATATGCCTACAATATCGGTGGTGTCGACCTGCCGAATAGCTAACTCACCCGGTGTTTTTTTAGCGTGACATACAGCACAAGCCGTGCTATGACTCCATTCCCTGTGACAGTTCAAGCATTGCCGATGGTAAGCTCCTTTCAGCCCTGGCTGACGAAGGTCCACGGGGTTGAGGGGACCGCCGTGGCACTCCCTGCAGGGGGGTATGTGCCCGGCAGGGGCATAGTGATGACAGACTGCGCACCCTTCACCCATCTGCGTCATCTGAGCATGCAACTTATGAGCAAATATCACCGGCTCAAACAGGTCTTCGAGTTGATTTAAGATGACCACTTCAGGTCCCTCCTCAGGAGAATGGGCAATCACCTTCTTGGAGAGACGCGGACAGGATCGGAGACAAGGATCTTTCTTACTGGGAGTGAAGCAAATATGGCAGTCACTGCAAGTTGCATCTTGAAAGAGCTCATGTGCAGGTTCTTTTCTCTCTCTGATTTCCCCGAGAACCACAACCGCAAGGAAACTTAAAGATAAAAGGATGGTGAAAGTTCTAATTATTTTCAACATTTACCTGCCTCCCATTTTTTGCCCTTTATTTAAGAATCTCCAAAAAGCCATGAATCCAAAGAGAAATAAGATAGCTATTATGTACTCTATTCCTTTGGTTAAATTTAAAAACTCCTGAAGGGTGTGCATTTTATACTCCTTTTTCTATTATTTAACTCTAATCCTCAAAAATTCTACGAAATTTAAGCTCTTTTTTTGTGAATAATTTCACATAGTCTTACTGAAATAATAGTTTTTTATCCTTTGTGTCAAGAACTTTTTACTTGGTTTTGAAAAAATAATTTTAGGTGGAAAATTACGGTGTCCGCCTATAAAGGGGTTAAATCAGAATTTTCGCCTCTCAAAGACTCAAAATATGACTGAAGTGATAGATCCTGCTTCAGCCGCGTCCTTACATTCCAGAAACTTATTTTGGCTTTTCAGAGTATCCTTTATGCTCTGAGAGATGATTTTAAAGAGTCTTCTGTTAAAAAAGACGCTTAGGATTTACACTTATTTACTTTCGCCCGATATAAAAAACTTTCGGGCTACCTTCTCCCACTGCTCAGGAGTCAATTCATCTCCTAAATCAGGCTTGATTTCCCCTCCTTCTTGTAAAACTGGAAACTCAGCGAGGGATAAGGTAGCTACCAGCTGCTCTTTAACAGCCTGATTCCATCGATTTAGCATGTTTCCGTGGAGCAGATTTTGCAACTCTGTTTTCAGTATGAGCGGCTTGACTTTTAACATCCAATTCTTCCTGTTATCCTTTTCACCTAAGATTTTAGGATTCTTCACCAGATCTTGATTTACCTCCACCACTCTCCCGCTGATGGGGGAGGTTTGAACAAGTTGCCGCTTTCCTCTTTCAAACTTCCAGACTTTTCCACCTTGTTCAATCATAGTTCCTTGTTCCAGAAGAGTCAATTGCTCAACCGAACCGAAGACTGACCTGGTAAATTCATCAGCCCCAACAGCAACCAAATTGGGTTCAAGAATGTCCACCCAGGCGTGCCCTGGATGGACAAAAATTCCTTTCCAAACGGGAGAGGGCCTAATTTTGGAGACTTTCCCTTTTCGCCAGATACTAATGGAGGTTTCCTCTTCTGTAACCGGAACAGCTTTCCTTTTTCGCCAGAGGGCAATTCCAATTACTATCGCCAAGAAAATCAACCCAATTAACACCGACATCTTTCTCACCTCCTCTTACTTATTTAAGAGCACTTTGATAAAGGTTTCAATGTAAATGCACGTCAAGTGGTAACCTTTATGCACGGAGGCTCTTCCTCCATAACTTACATTGATTTTCTTAAACGCAAATTACCAATTGTTATTACTATTGCCAAAAAAATCAAGCCAAATAACACAGACATCTTTCTTACCTCTGTCCTTGTAATTTAAAATCATATTTTTTCATAAAGGTTTTAATACAAAGAGGATACCAAAAATCATTTCAAAAAAATTCGTAGAGACTAACTCCAAGAATTCGTTACTCTTACTGAAAAAAATTTGATAAGAGAAATTCAATGTCATCTAAAAATGCTTCACTAAGTCGTTGACAATTTCTACATTTTTTTCTCGAAATCAAGATGAAATTTGTGTAAATTATTAACAATCAATACGAAATAGAGTGTAAAAAAAATCTACAGTTTAGGTTGATATTTTCAACACTTTGTTAAATTTTTCACAATCTTTTCAATAAAAATTATTATAAATTGTAATTTTTTTAAATTTTTTTCAAAAAAAGCTTAAATTTATTCAAAAAAATTGAAAATTACTAATTAAGCAGTTTTAAAGTGTAATGAAGAGTTAAAAAGTCTCTTCAAGCGATTGGTTAATTTCAAATATTGATCAAGGTGTTTGGGATAGCTATAGATAGTTAAGTCTATATCTTTTTTGTCATATAGGCAAAATTAACTTGACAAAATCTTTTATTGCCTTATTTTACCTTCCAAATTATAATCTAAACCTCAAAAAGGAGGAGAGGAACAGATGCTAAAATTTTTTAAAATCTTTTTTCTGGTCTCTTTGTTAATCTTTCTCGGCTGTGCAAAAAAGGAAGAGGAGGTTAAAAAGGTTGAGGTGTTCAGTATAAAGACCACTGAGAAATTAAAGGTTGTTTATGTTGAAAATGTTGGTCCCTACTGGGAAGTGGGTCCGGTTTTCGGCAAGGTCGCAGGATATGCAATGGATAAAAAAATCCAGGGGAGAATGTTGGGAATCTTTTATGATGACCCCTCAGTAGTTCCTGCAGAAAGTTTGAGATGTGAAATCGGGATAGAAGTTCCAGAGGAGTTTGTGCCCGATTCCGGTTACATAATAAAGGAGATAGAGCCTCATCTGGTAGTATATGCTATACTTAAGGGACCTTATGAGGAAATTGCCAAAAGGTATCCAGAGATTGTAAGTTGGGCTGAAAAAAAGGGGTATCAAGTAGTTGGTCCTGTTACCGAAATATATCTTAAAGTAGGTCCGGAGATTCCTGATACCGAGTTTGTGACCGAGGTGCAATTTCCAATTGGGGAAAAATAGAAAGTAAACTCAGAATACACAGCAGAAATTAGAAATCGACGTATATCATTTAACTTGAACCATTAACGTTCACTATAAACTAAATCGGTGTGGCGCTATCGTCTAGTGGCCTAGGACAGGTGGTTCTCAGCCATCAGACCGGGGTTCGACTCCCCGTAGCGCTACCAATGCTTTTATGTGCCTTTCAAGTCTTTTTTGACAGGCACTTTTTCTATGTATTTTTCCTTTTATAATTTGAATTGTCTCTCTTTCATGTCCATAAAGCTGGAGTAAAAGTTGAGATTAAATATCAGTTAAGAAATCCAGTTAATGTTATTTCGAATCAACAAGAAAAGAGACAAAATATATCTACCCATTTGAGCGGATTATAAATATCTCAAATTTGAAACTCCTTTTGTTTTAGAATTAGCTAAGTAAAAGACGTATAGATATAAATTTATTTTAACTTTTTCATAAAAGATTTTAAACTTAAAAAAGGAAAAAAAGATGAAAGTATTCAAAAGATATGAGACAGCTTTAAGGGAAAATCTGAAAAACCGGGTGAAGGAGTTAGGGGAAGTTGATATTTTGGTGGGAATTCCCAGTTTCAATTCTGAGGATACTATTCAAGGTGTGGTCACAGCTTGTGCCAAAGGTCTGAAGGAATATTTCAAAAACTTAAGAACAGCCATCCTTATCTCCGATGGTGGTTCTTTAGATGACACCAGAGAAAGAGCAAATGGAGCGGAGGTTCCCAAAGGAATCAAACGAGTGGTGGGAATTTACCGGGGAATGCCTGGCAAAGGAACCTCTTTCAGAGCTGTGTTTGAGGCAGCTAAATTGCTTAAAGCAAGTGTTTGTCTGGTGGTGGACTCTGATTTAAGGAATATAACACCGGAGTGGATCAAACTCTTAGCTACTCCTATTCTCGAAAAAAAAGCTGATTTTGTTGCACCCTATTATCTCAGGCATAAATATGATGGATCCATAACCAATCACATAGTCTATCCTTTAACTCAAGCTCTTTATGGCAAAAAGATTCGACAGCCCATAGGAGGAGATTTTGGATTCTGCGGGGAGTTGGCCACATACTTTTCTCAGGAGGATGTCTGGCTTACCGATGTGGCTCGGTTCGGCATCGATATCTGGATGACCATCTCCGCTATTAATGAAGGATATAAAATAGTTCAGGCAAATCTGGGCACAAAACTCCACGATGCCAAGGACCCATCCATTGACTTAGCACCTATGTTTCATCAGGTTGTATCAACGCTTTTCTTTTTAATGGGCAAATATGAAAAAAAGTGGATGAAGATAGATAAATCTGAGGAGGTGAAGATCGTAGGGAACACACCCCAACCCTTGAAATTAGAATCGATCTCCGTGACCCAGAGTAAACTTCAGGATGAGTTTGTGGAGGGTTTTCATCACTTCCTGCCCCTTTACCGACAGGTGATCTCCCATGAGAATTTTGACCAGCTCAAAAAAAGAGTTGAAAACCTGGAGAAGACCGGGGAATTAGATTTTCCCACGGAATTATGGGCTAAAATAATCTATGATTTCGGTTTCATCTATCAAACCTGGAGCAGGAACCGGCGGAGATTAGTGGACATCATAACCCCTATCTATTTTGGTAGAGTTGGTGCCTATTGTCAGGAAGTAGCTAATCTTGATTCTGAAGAGGCAGAAAAAGTGGTTGAAAAACAGGCTAAAGTGTTCGAAAAACTTAAACCCTATCTTAAAGAGAAATTTAAAAGATGGGAAGAGTAATAAAAATTTTTTATAGGTTATACTTAAAGGGTCTAAAGATAGCCAACTGAGCAAAGATTATAAAGATTATAAAGAAGGGGGAATCGTCAGATACATCAAAATCTATGATATTCCCACTCAGAGGGATAACCAGGAGCTTTTGAAAGGCTTAGTAAAGTTAAGATAACTTACTTATTCTCTTGACTTTTAGATTTATGTAACTATTTTACACCTGTGGAATTAGTGTTATTAAGCAAGGGCGAGGTTGACGCCGATTATGTTAATAGACTGTTTTAGAGAAAGTAACAGAAATGGGTGAACTGTATAAAAATGCTCCTTTGGTAGAAGCTGTTTTCGAAATTAGATTTCCACCTGAATTGTCCATTGAGACAAAGAGGGATGAATTTTACAATAAAATAAGAATGGAGTTTCCGGAAATAAATCTTCCTTTAGTTAGTGATCAAGAGCCATATGCCCTCAAGACTTATCTATTCAGAAATAGTAAACGAGAGAAAGGAGTGGCTTACTCGATTAACAAGTTTTCCTATCATTGTTATAAGTATTATGGTTTCGAAAGATTTAAAGAGGAAAGTTTAAAATACATGAAAATGTTCTTCGAACATTTTAAGATAAGGGACCTCGACAGAACTGGTCTGAGGTATGTAAATCATATCCCGATTGTAACCGAGGGCGGGGTTATTCCTATCGAAAGATATTTGAATTTTGGATATAAATTGCCTGATTCGATTCCAGAAAAATATAATCTGTTACATACGGTTATTTTTGTGAAATCAGGAAAAGGGAATTTGAGAGTTCTCGTCCAATATCTCAAGCGACCAGATCCTTTACAAACTGAAATCATTTTACTTGATTTTGACTATTTCTTGGAAGGAAAACTATCGGTTTCAGACATCGAAACGTATTTAAATGAGTCACACCAGTATACCAAAAAGATTTTCGAGGATTTGACAACGGATGAATACAAAATAATTATGAGTAAGGAACCGTGATGCAAATAGAACATATACAAATCACCAGACCACAGCCAGAAGCATTTCGCTTTCCTTCTAAACCCGAGCAACCCATAAAGGTGTTTTACCGTTCTGATGTAGAGGCGAAACGACAAGCTTTGTCCGACTGGCTGACCTACGGGCGAGCACCAGCGATGCTTGATACAATCGAAGACTCCCAGAAGACTCTGGAAAAGTTGGCCGAGGACATTTTCCCTAGACGCGAAAAAGACATCAGCATTATCGTTGGTAGGAAGCATTATAAATGGTTGCTCAAAAATGATTTTGCGGAAATAAAGTTAAAGAGAGAAAAACCACTGGAGATTATGTTTGAAAAGGGAGAAGAATTAATCTTAGCTTATAATGATACATTTAATCTATCAGGGGTTGGTGCCACAAGGGAAGAAGCCTTGAAAGACCTAATTGATTTCTTCATTCACGATTATTTTTCCTACAAAGACACCCCGCCTGATAAACTCACTAAGGAAGCTAAATTACTTCTTCAACAGTACGAAGATGTGATAGAAATTCATACGAAGTTATGAAAGCTATCCCCAGACGGGTAATCGAAGCTTCACTCCAAGACAAAGGTTTCCAGAAATACGAGAAGAGAGACCATAGATTCTATTATTTTTTTTATAAAGGGAAGAAAACAATAGCAAGGACAAAAATCTCAACAGGTAGCCAATACAAGGATTACAACATAGATCTTCTAAACATGATGAAAAGAGATTTGTACTTAAATAGGCTTAAGGAGGTCAAAGACCTTCTTATTTGCCCTATGGATGAAGGTCAATATATCAAGATTTTGCTGAATAAAGGTAAAATTTCTTCTTAAGGTTCTGCATTCTTATCCATTAATAAAACATTCTCAAAACTTCTTTAATCGCTCCAATCCAATCCAATTTTTCTCGTGGCTTTCGCCCGATGCCCTATCTCTCTGTTTTTGGGGGATGTTATTATTCCCCCAAAGAATTTAAATCCATAAAAACTTGGGCGAGGATGATGACATCCTCGCCGAGTCGAGGAGTTATGTTAGTTTTAGTAACCTAAGTTCCAAAATTCTGTGAGTTGAGCAACAGCCCCTTATAGTGTGGAAATTTCTAATTTCTTGAGATAGAAGGAGAGAGGATAAAGATGGTATTAGGGGAGGTATTGTTGGATGAGGTTAAGGGGTGTGGTGGGCTGTGATAGGTATGAGCGGAGTAAGGAGAGGAGAGCTTGTCCGAAGGATCAAGAGAAAGGATTTAGGAGTTATGAGCGGGGTTTATTGACGACCGCATGGATGGATAGAAGGGATAAAGGTTCCGAGGGTTAGGAATATCCGAAGGATCAAGAGATAAGTTGGACCCCCTCGGTATGGAAAAGGTACAAAAGGAGGCAGAAGGCATTGAACCGAGTTATTCTTGAGGGCTTTTTGTCAGGGCATTCTACCCGTAGGACTACCCGTATATTCAAGCGAGTATTTAAGGGTTTGATCTCTGCGCAAAAGGCTTTTAACCTGGTTAATCCATCCAATCGTTTTGCTACCCTCCCTGGCCGGGCAGGCAAAGATGCGGGAGAGATATATGAGGCGGATACTTTAACCGAGCTACAAGCTGGGTTAAAAGTTTTTTGTCTTAAATGGAGAGCTAAAGAACCCAAGGCAGTTAAAAACTTCCTCTCCGGTTTTGAACTAACTTTAACCTACCTCGCATTTTGCGGGGAACCCTGGAGGACGTTGATAAGGACTACCAACCCAAAAGAAGCGCTATTTAGAAAAACTCCAGAGAAGAATAAAACCGATGAGAAGATTTGCTAACCAGAAATCAGCAGAAAGGATCCTATATGGACTGATTTTCTACGTTCTCAATGCCTGCCTGGCCAGGGAACACCAACAGGATAGACCTAAACAAAAAAAATTTCCACAAAATGCTTGACATGATCGTTTGAAAAGGTGAGCAAATTTTCGCTTGACAAGTTCGTATCTTATGGTAATATTTAAAACCGTTATGAAGATAAATATAAAAGAGTTAAAAGAAGATATAAGCAAATTACATTTTGAGGAAAATCCTGAGGCGCTTAATCTCAAGGCCCAGGAAACTATTTTTAATTCCCCAATTGTATGTGATTTAATCTGCACCAAATCTGGCAATAAATTCTTATGCGAGGTTAAGCTTTTGACCCAGGTTAACTTAGAATGTTCAAGGTGTCTGGCTATCTTTCCCTTCGATCTTCAAACCAGATTCGATTTTATGCTGGAGATCAAAAAAGACCAGATGGAATTAAGCTCTGAGGAAGAAGATTTTAGCACCAAAGTTTTATATGGGGAAGATTTAAGTATTGACCATCTGATAGAAGAGGCGCTTCTTTTAGCTCTGCCTTTGAAACCCCTTTGTTCCCCTGATTGTAAGGGACTTTGTCCTTTTTGTGGAACCGATTTGAATACCTCTTTCTGTAATTGCCAGAAAAAAAGAACAGATCCCCGTTGGGAGAAGCTAAAGGACTTTTTGAAAAAGTGAATTTTTTTAAGGATTCATAATAGAATAGGAAGTTTTATGCCTTTACCTAAACGTAGACATTCCAAATCGAGAGGAGCAAAGCGCAGGACACACTGGAAGCTTAAAGCTCCTCAGTGGGTAGAATGCTCACATTGTCATCAGCCCAAACTTCCTCACCACATCTGTCCTAATTGCGGATATTATAATGGAAGGGAAGTTGTTCCACCCAAAGAGACATAAACACCTTATGGAAAAAAAAAGGGTCAGAATAGCATTAGATGCTATGGGAGGTGATTTTGCCCCTCAATCTGTGGTTAAGGGAGCAATTGAGGCTCAAAAGGAATTAAAAGATAAGGTAGAGCTTTTTTTGGTTGGTGATAAGGGAAAAATCAATAAAGAATTTTCTCGGCTTAAAGTGAGCAATTCTCCTTTTGGTTTAATCCATGCTCCTGAATTCATCACCATGGCTGATAATCCTATCGATGCACTTAAGAGAAAAAAGGACTCCTCGATCTCTTTGGGAATAAATCTTGTTAAAAAAGGAGGGACCGACGCCTTTGTCTCAGGGGGGAATACCGGAGCTGTGATGGCTTCAGCTCTACTCACTTTAGGGAGAATCGAAGGGGCATTAAGACCTGCTATCACTACCTGTTTGCCATCTGAAAAGGGTGTTGTGGTTTTTTTGGATGGGGGAGCTAATACCGATTGCAGGCCACAAAACCTTTTCCAATTCGGAGTAATGGGCTCGATCTATGCCAACTCTATTTTAAAAATTGATAATCCTAAGGTTGGTCTTCTGTCCATAGGTGTCGAACAGACCAAAGGGAACGAGCTAATATTGGAATCCTACAAGCTTTTTTCCAACAGCTGTTTGAACTTCGTGGGGAATGTCGAGGGAAGAGATGTTTTGAAGGGAACCTGTGATGTTGTTGTCTGTGATGGTTTTGTTGGCAACATCGTTTTGAAATTTGCAGAAAGCTTCGATGGATTTCTAACTTCACTGGTTAAAAAAAGGGTTAAAAAATCACCACTTTTCAGATTAGGCGCTTTTCTTTTAAAAATATCAATAAGGGATTTGAGAAAAACTTTAGACTACGCTGAATATGGTGGGGCACCACTTTTAGGAGTGGATGGAGTCTGTATTATCTGCCATGGTGACTCATCATCAAAGGCGATTAAAAACGCTTGTAAGTTAGCCTGTGATATGGTCGAAAATGAGGTTAATAAAACCATCAAAGATAAATTAGCCGAAAATTCCAAAGCCTTAAAGGAGATAAATGAGCTCAAAAATTAACGCGGCAATAACTGGAACCGGATCTTCTGCTCCCAAAAGGGTTTTAACCAATCTTGACTTAGAGAAGATAGTTGACACTTCAGATGAGTGGATTATCGAGAGAACTGGAATAAAAGAGAGGAGAATTGTAGAGGATGGAATAGTGGGAACTGATTTAGCCTTGGACGCTTCTAAAAAAGCGATGGAGGAGGCTAAGGTTTTGCCAGAAGAGATAGACATGATACTGGTTGGCACCGTGACACCGGATTTTTTATTGCCCTCCAACGCCTGTATACTTCAGGATAAGTTAAAGACTAAAAACGCAGGCGTAATGGACATAGTAGCAGCTTGTTCTGGCTTTATCTATGGATTATCCATTGCTCAAGCCTACATCCAAACGCAAAAATACAAAACTATATTAGTTATAGGGGTTGAGATTTTATCGCACGTAACTGACTGGACAGATAGGAATACCTGTGTTCTTTTCGGAGATGGGGCCGGTGCAGCTATTGTCCAACCCACTAACGATGATAAGGGAATTTTAGCAACTTTTCTTTCCGGGGATGGTTCTTTAGCTAATCTCTTACATATTCCTGTGGGTGGTTGTAAAACTCCTCTTACGGAAAAGAACATCAAAGAAAGTATGCATTTTATAAAGATGCAGGGGTCAGAGGTTTTCAAATCAGCTGTAAGGTCGATGGGTGACGCAACTGAAAGGGTTTTGAAACTTGGTGCAATAACTTCAGATGAGGTGGATCTGTTGATTCCTCATCAGGCTAATATGAGAATTATAGAGGCAACTGCAAGAAGGGTGAAGCTCCCTATGGAGAAAGTTTTTGTGAACATCCATAAGTATGGAAATACCTCATCCGCTTCAGTTCCCATTGCTTTGGATGAGGCACGCAAAAGCGGAGTGATAAAAAAGGGAAGTAAGGTGGTATTAGTTGCTTTTGGCGCAGGGTTTACCTGGGGGTCGGCTTTGATAAAATTTTAATTCTTATTTTTACAAAAACAGTTTGAAAAAGTGCTTTTGATGTGTAAACTGATGGCGAAGAATTATTTTCTTTTAAAACTACTACAAAAAGTTTAGAAGTGACGAATTTAAAAGATTATGAAAAAATTCGCTTTTATCTTTCCCGGTCAGGGCTCCCAATATGTGGGAATGGGAAAAGACTTATACGACTTTTTTCCTGAGGTAAAAACGCTTTACAAGATTGCCAATGATATCTTAGAATACGATTTAGCCAAGGTCTCGTTTGAAGGTCCTGAAAAACTTTTAGTTCAAACAAGATATACTCAACCAGCTATTTTTGTTCATTCAGTAGCATTATGGAAAATCTTAGATAAGGAGGGATTTGTCCCTTCATATACTGCTGGTCATAGCTTAGGCGAATATTCAGCTTTAAGGTGTTCAAAAGCTTTTTCTTTTGAGGATGGACTTTTTGCAGTTAAGCAGAGAAGTGCCCTTATGCAGAAAGCATGTGATGAAAATGAAGGGACAATGGCAGCGATTATCGGACTTTCTGAAGAGGAGATCAAGAGAATATGTGAAGAGGCGAAGGTCGAAGGTATTGTTCAGCCTGCGAATTTCAATTCTAAAGAGCAGGTTGCTATCTCAGGAGAGGTTAAAGCTGTAAAGATGGGTGTGGAGTTAGCTAAGTCGAAAGGTGCTAAAAGGGCAATTGTCCTCAAAGTTAGTGGAGCCTACCATTCTGAGTTGATGAGAGATGCAAAAGAGGAAATGAAATTTGTCTTATCAAAAATCGAGATTAAAAACGCAGAAGTTCCAGTTGTCTTTAATGTAACAGCCCAAGCTGAAACTGTTTCAGAAAAAATAAAAGAACATCTTGTGCAACAGATAACCAGCCCGGTATTATGGTATCAATCGATGAAATACATCTATAATCAAGGTATAAGAGATTTCTTAGAGATAGGTCCTGGTAAAGTGCTTCAGGGACTATTAAAAAGGTCTTTTGATGATGTCAATACTTATGGAATTGATAAAATCACAGACTTGGAAATTTTTCTCAAAGAGTATAGTATAAAGTAGAAAGACAAATCACTATACAAAGTTTTTAAAATGAGATTAAAAGATAAAGTTGCCATAGTTACCGGTGGGGCTTCTGGAATAGGGAAAGCTATTGTTGAGAAGTTCGCAAAAGAGGGAGCAGGGGTGGTTATCTGCGATATTAACTTAAAGTTAGCTCAACAGTTTTCAGATCAACTAAAGGAAGAAAGTGTAAAATCTTTGGCATTTGAAATGGATGTGTCTGATTCTTCTTTAGTTGAGAAGGTAGTAAATGACGTAACAGAGCAGTTTAAAAGGATAGACATTTTAGTAAACAATGCCGGCATAACTAAGGATGCACTGTTGGTCAGGACCACTCCTTCTGATTGGGACAGGGTTTTAGCTGTTAATCTGAAAGGAGCTTTTAATTTTACAAAATCAACAGCAAAGGTGATGATGAGGAAAAGATATGGGAGGATAATAAATATCTCCTCAGTAGTTGGGATTATGGGAAATGTTGGTCAATCGAGCTATTCAGCATCTAAAGCCGGACTTATCGGCTTGACAAAGTCGAGCGCCAAGGAGTTAGCCTCACGCGGGATCACAGTCAACGCAGTTGCTCCCGGATATATATTGACACCTATGACCAACGATTTGCCTCAAGTGGCAAAGGATGATTTTTTGTCCTCGATACCATTGAAAAAAGCTGGTACACCGGAACAGGTGGCAAATTTAGTTTTATTCTTAGCATCGGATGAGGCTGATTATATCACCGGTCAGGTGATTCAGATAGATGGTGGGCTTTTGATGTAGGTAGATTAACCAAAAAAACCTGGAGGTAAAAGATGGCATCTGTTGCCGAAAGAGTAAAGGAGATAACTGTTGAACAGTTGGGTGTTGACCCAGCTCAGGTAACTGAGGGAGCATCTTTCGTTAACGATTTAGGAGCTGATTCTTTAGACACGGTGGAGCTGGTGATGGCTTTGGAGGAGGAGTTCGGCTTAGAGATTCCTGATGAGGAAGCGGAGAAGATCACCACAGTAGGAGAAGCAATCGAATATATTCAAAACAAGCTTCCAAAAGAAGAGTAGTAAATTTTTTAGGAAAAAATGAGAGCAAAAGTTGTTATAACAGGATTGGGAGCCCTTACTCCCATTGGTAACACCGTAGAGGAGTTCTGGGAAAATTTGAAAAAGGGGGTTTCTGGAATAGCAAAGGTTACTAAATTCGATGTTTCTGAGTTTTCCACAAAGATTGCAGGTGAGGTCAAGGGATTTGACCCATACCAGTATCTTGATAAAAAAGAGGCTCGACGAATGGACATATCTGAGCAATACTCCATTGCAACTGCTCAGCAGGCATTTGATGATGCTAAAATAAACACTTCTAACTTAGACCCTTACAAAGCAGGGGTTTTGATCGGCAGTGGAATCGGAGGTATCGAGACTTTTGAAAAACAGCACACTATTTTACTTAAAGGGGGTCCCTCAAGAGTTAGCCCTTTTTTCATTCCGATGATGATCATAGATATGTCAGCGGGATTGGTCTCGATGAGGTTTGGATTTAAAGGTCCCAACTATGCAACCGTTTCAGCCTGTGCTACCAGTGCTCATGCCATAGCTGATGCTTTTATGCTCATCCAGAGAGGCTCTGCTGATTTGATGATTGCCGGTGGTTCAGAAGCTTCGATAACTCCTACCTCTTTAGCCGGGTTTTGTTCCGCTCGAGCCATTTCCACCAGAAATGACCAGCCGGAGAAAGCCTCACGTCCCTTTGACCAAAAAAGGGATGGCTTTGTTATGAGCGAGGGATCGGGAATGTTGATCCTCGAATCTTTAGACCATGCCAAAAAAAGAGGGGCGAAGATATACGCAGAGATTGTGGGTGTAGGTATGAGCGCTGATGCCTATCATATAACCGCACCCTCACCCCAGGGAGAGGGAGCAGCAAAGTCCATGCAGATGGCTTTGTTGGATTCGGGTTTGACCCCGGAGGATGTGGATTATATCAACTCTCATGGAACTGCCACCCCCTTGGGTGATATATCTGAAACATTGGCAATCAAAAAGGTTTTTGCAGAGAAAGCATATAAAATTCCAGTCAACGCAACCAAATCTATGATTGGACATCTTTTAGGAGCTGCTGGAGCGGTGGAGCTGGTGGCTTTGCTTAAGTCAATGGAGGAAAAAGTCTTACATCCCACCATCAACTATGAGTTCCCTGATCCAAAGTGCGACCTTGATTATGTGCCTAATCAGGCAAGGGAGGCTAAAATTGAGGTAGCTATCTCCAACTCATTCGGATTCGGTGGTCATAATATCACCATCACTTTAAAAAAATTCAGAGAATGAATTTTTTATCATTTTTAGAAAAAATTATTAAAAAAACCTCTTAGGATGTCTGGAAATTTATCATCACTCCAATCGGAATTGGGGTATTTTTTTAAAGATATTACTCTTTTAAAAACTGCATTGACCCATCGTTCCTCAAAAAAGGGGGAGGTTTCAAATGAGAGGCTTGAGTTTTTAGGAGATTCTATCTTAGGAATGGTTGTATCTCATTTCCTCTACCAGAACTTCCCAGAAAAAGAGGAAGGGGGTTTAACTAAGTTGAAAGCCATTTTGGTGAGTGAGCAGAGCTTAAGTTTAGTTGCCAAGTCGATCGATTTAGGAGACTATATCTACCTGAGCTCGGAGGAGGAGAAATCAGGTGGCAGAGAAAAGTCATCTATTATCTCTGATGCTTATGAGGCTATAATCGGAGCGATCTTTTTGGATGGAGACTTTTTTCAATCTGAAAAGTTGATAAAAGAGCAGATTCTTTCCCGGTTAGATGAGCTTACAGAGGAGAAGATCTCATATAATTATAAAGGTGAGCTTTTAGAATATTTACAATTTTCTAATTTGGGGTTGCCAAAATATAAGGTTGTAGAGGAGATAGGTCCAGACCACAAGAAGGTTTTTACCATCTCTGTTCTGGTTAAAGGTAAAATTGTGGGCACAGGTGTTGGAAGATCAAAAAAAGAGGCTGAGCAGAAAGCTGCTAAGGTGGCTTTAGGGAAAATAAGAAAAACTCACCCCCAAAATGCTGGTTCCCTATAGGGAGTTCCGAATGATGACTGAAACCTTTGAGCTTGCCGCTCCAGAACAGGACTTCGAGGTGTATATAGAGAACCACTTCAAACAAAAATAATGAGAGTGTGTAGGTCAAGCATGTCCGCAGGACTGCTTGACAAAAAGAGTTGTTAAATGACCTTTGGGATGGTTGACCTACAAAACTGCCAAACTAAAAAAGGCTTTTTGATTTAAAGATAACTATGGACTTTTTGTTTTCAGAAAACCAGAAAAAATTAAGGGGTTTGACAAGAAATATTGCAAAAGAATATGTTTTGCCAAAGAGGTCTTATTACGATGAAACTGAAGAGTTTCCCTGGGATTTGGTGAAAATCTTTGCTGAGGCAGGGCTTTTTAAATGTTTTATCCCCAAAGAATATGGCGGGACAGGTGGTGGGATAACTGAGGCCTGCATTGTAACTGAGGAGTTATCCAGGGTTTGCGCGGGTATTGCCCTATCCTTTGCCGGGACTGGGTTGGGAGCTTATCCTATCTTGCTTTTTGGTAATGAAAAACAAAAAGGGAAATATCTTTTTGATTTAGCCTCTGGAAAGAAATTGGCAGCTTTCGGCTTAACCGAACCCAATGCGGGAAGCGATGCTTCTGCTATAAAGACAACTGCAGAAAAAGTTTCAGATGGATATGTTTTGAACGGGATAAAACAGTGGATCACAAATGGAGGAGAAGCTGAAACCTATACCATTATTGCGATTACAGATAAGAAAAGAGGAGCAAGGGGTGCATCTGCTTTTATTGTGGAGAAAGGTTTTTTAGGATTTTCATTTGGCAAAAAGGAGAAAAAAATGGGTATAAGAGCATCAACTACCAGGGAGTTGATTTTTCAGGATTGCCTGGTTCCAAAAGAAAATCTTTTGGGAAAAGAGGGAACGGGGTTTTTAATAACCATGAAGACATTTGACATAACCAGACCTGTAGTAGCTGCACAGGCAGTGGGAATTGCGCAGGGAGCTTTAGATGAAGCGACAAGATATGCAAAACAAAGGATTCAGTTTGGAAAACCAATCTTCACATTTCAGGCTATCCAGCATAAATTGGCTGATATGGCTACCTTGGTTGAAGCAGCTAAAGCCTTAGTCTTTAATGTTGCTTTAGCCATTGACAGAGGTGAGGTGAAAAGCTCAAAAGAATCAGCTATGGCTAAGCTTTTTGCTTCCGATGTAGCTATGAAGGTAACTCACGATGCAGTTGGTATATTTGGAGGCTATGGTTATCTGAGAGATTATCCGGTGGAAAAGATGGAAAGGGATGCTAAGATAACCCAGATTTACGAGGGAACAAATCAGATTCAAAAAAATATTATAGCGCTGAATTTGATTAAGGAAATAGTTAGAAAAATTTAATCTCTTTGCCATTGGATAAAATAAAAAAATGAAAAAAAGAATCTGGCGTTTTTTGGTAACAGGGAAAAACAATGCTTTTTTCAATATGGCTCTGGATGAGGCATTACTTTTTTTATGTCTGGAACAAAAGCTTCCACCAACTTTGAGGCTTTATCAGTGGGAACCTAGATCTGTTTCCGTTGGGTATTCTCAAAAAATCAAAGAAGCTGTTGATTTAAATCTTTGCGAAAATAAAAAAATAGACGTTGTCAGGAGGATAACCGGGGGTCGAGCGGTTCTTCATGGAGATGACTTAACTTATAGCCTTTGCTCTTCAAAAGAGCATTATAAGATTTTGGGTGAGGGTGTCAAAAATACTTATGAAAAAATAAGTTTAGCATTTCTTTTTGCATTGGAGCATTTTCATATAAAAGGGAGCTGGACAAAGGTTGAAAGAAAAAATAAAAATGAATTCAACGAATATAAAATGAAAGCCCCTTGCTTTTTATCAAGTTCAAGATACGAGATAGCGGTGAATGGGAAAAAACTAATCGGGTCAGCCCAGAGGCGTTTTAAGGATGGTTTTATTCAACAGGGTTCTATTCTTTTAAGAAGGGGTGAAGTTGATCTGGCTGAGTTGTCACCTCACAAGGAACAAAAAGAGATAATAAAAAAAAGCCTAAAAAAAAGTTCTATTCCACTTGAGGAAGTAATGGGAAAAAATCGTCAAGATGCTTCGCAGTTTTCTTTAGATAAATTGACTTTTGCTATTAAGGCGGGTTTTGAAAATTTTTTTTCGGTGAAGCTTTTACAAAAAGAGCTGACAAAAAAGGAGTTAGATCTTACTAAAAAGCTTTTGAAAAAGAAATATCTTTGTTCAGATTGGAATTTGAGATGTTAAATCTTCGCAGATTTTTACTTTTTTACGTAAGGCTTTGCGAATCTTTTAACTTACTCAAAAACAATAACTAAATTCAGCTTTTAAAAATTTAACGGTTTTAAAATTTCGCAGATTTCTGCGTTTATATTTTTAAAGAAGATGCTATTACAAAACTCACAATCTTATCTTTTTATCGTATAAAAACTTAGAAAGTTGAATTTTTAAGGAATTATTTAGTATATTGGCATAAATTTTGAGAGATATTTCAATGTGGTATTTCCTTCTTCTTTATATTAAAACCTCCTGACTTCTTTGCCTGGGTCCCCTCAAAAGAGTGGGACCCAGGCAAAGATTTTGAAAGAGGGAAGAATTTGAGAAAAAGGTCAAAAAAGATTTTGTCTCGGACTATTTTACTTTATTGAAAGAAAAGAGGTTTGGTATTAAAAAAGTTAAAAAAAAACTTGACAAATTATGGTGAGTTTTAATATAATAAGAAGTTATAAGAGTAGGAAAAGTTAAACCTTAAGAAGGAGGAATGGAGATATGAGGTTTAAAATCTTTATCTTGATTTTGGGAGGAGTTTTTCTCCTCGCAGGGCTCAACTACATCTTTGCTGGCACAACTGGAAAAATTGCAGGTAAGGTAGTTGACGCTGAATCCGGCGAGCCATTGTTAGGTGCATCAATTTTAATTGAGGGCACCAACATGGGTAACATGGCTGGAGCAGATGGCTCATATTTCATTCTCAATATCCCTCCTGGAACTTATAATGTTAAGGCTTCTATAGTCGGTTATCAAGCGGTCACCTATACAAATGTAAAAGTCGACATTGATCTTACTAGAGAACTGAGTTTTAAACTTAATGCCACTGCAGTTGAGATAGAGGGGATCAAAGTAATTGGTAAAAGGCCGATCATTCAGAAGGATATCTCCGCAAGCCAGAGAATCATTGCCACAGAGCAGATTGAGAGCATGCCTGTTAAGGTGATGTCGGAGATACTTTCAGCTCAGGTAGGTTTTGTGACCAGAAACCAGGAGATACACGTTAGAGGTGGAAGAGCTGGAGAGGTCCAATATATTGTGGATGGTGTGGAGACAAGAGATCTGATAGGTGGATTAGGTCTGGTTAAGCCTGGTATTGATGTTACCAGTTCCAGCGTGGAGGAAATTCAAATTCTGAAAGGCGGGTTTGACGCTGAATATGGGAATGTTCAGTCAGCGGTAATAAATATCGTTGGAAAGGAAGGCAGCAGAACTGTTACTCAGGGACATATCGAGTTTTTAACAGACGATTTGGGAGCACCAAGTTTGAACGAATATTCTTTTAACGGTGATCGTGTGGAGTTCAATCTTTCTGGTCCTGAGCCACTTTTAACTCAGGTTATCCTTCCCATTTTTGGAGTAGAGTTCACCGGTGATAAGCTCACCTACTTTTTGGCTGCAGACGCTTATAAGACTGACACTTATATGGATATTAACGAGTGGTCTACTCCAAAGATGACGAAAAAATTTAAAGTGGACAAAATCCTTGGTTTCGAAATTCCAGAGAGGATGAGAAACTCATACACAGCTACTTTAAAATTATCTTATCGTGCAGCCCCGGATAAAAAATTGATCTTCTCTTATAAGATGACCAAAGATAGATACACCTTGTTTTTTGATCCGACTTCACAGACGAGAGGAGATGTTTCGGTATGGACTTATAGATATACTCCGATGACCCTTCCTCATTTTGATGATAAGACCTCTCTTTGGAGTCTCCATTTTACCCATAATGTTAGCAAAAGCTCTTTTTATGAGGTGTTACTAAGCAGGTTTACTACTGATAGGCTGATGGCTCCAGGTCATCCAACCGAACCTGGGGGAATAGTTGACCCCGGATATTTTGTTTTTTCCAATGAATGGGAATCTTATACTGATTATAACTTAAACGGTGTATGGGACCCACCAGAAGAGTACCTTGATCTTAATAGAAATGGTATGTATGATGAGGGTGAGCCATTCTCAGACAGAAACAATAATGGATTTAGAGACGAGGGAGAGCCAGTGATAAACGATTACAATGATAACGACACCTTCGATATAGAAAGACAGCGGCAAGCACGTGGAAGTGAAGGGATAGATGAACCGGAGCCTTATTATGACGGAGATGTGGTCTTGGGGGAGCCATTTACTGATCTAAATGATAATTGGGAATGGGATGTGGGTGAGCATTTTGTTGATATAAGTCAAAATGGCGCTTATAATGGTCCTGGATCTATAAATTGGGACTATAGAGACTTAAATCTCAACGGAAGGCACGACCCAGAAGAACCCTGTGTTCCATTTGCTGATCTGAATTTAAATGGCAGATACGACCCACCAAATTATCAATGGGATCCAGGTGAGCCTTATGGTGATTACAATGGTAATGGAAAATGGGACCCAAAAGATGGTTTCTATGATCGAGGGTATGAGAGACGTTGTTATTATTCCCATCGTAAATCAAAGACATATAATCTCAAGTTCGATTTCACCAGCCAGGTAACCAAAGAACATCAGATCAAGACCGGACTCCATGTTTCGCGTGACAAACATCATCTCACAGATATCCGCTATCCCTACTATGTATATGATGCTCAGCCTGATGGAGGACCATGGCCTGACCATGGGATCTTCCGTGATTACTATACCAGGAGACCGATCAGAGGAGCTTATTATATCCAGGATAAGATAGAATATGGCGCTATGATTGCAAAAGTTGGTTTCCGTTACGATTTCTTCATCCAAGACCCGGATGTGGTCGATATACCAGACACCTCAATAGAGAATCCTTTGGGGGAGCGGGTGTTGGAAACCAGGACTAAGTTTTCGCCTCGCTTAGGTGTTTCATATCCGATTACTGATAAGGCTAAAGTATATTTCAACTATGGACACTTCTATCAGCTTCCTGAGCTCCGTTATATGTATGCACGAACGACTCAGGGAACCTTCGGAATCAAACTCTATGGAAATTATAACTTGGATTATATGAAGCAGGTGGCTTATGAGTTTGGAGTCCAGTATGCTATTTCTGAGGATTATAAATTTGATTTAGCCGGGTTCTACAAGGATTACTATGGACAGCTAAATACTGATGAGGGAAGGATAGGTGGAACTACTTTCGACTACTATGATAATTTGGACTATGCCAGAACAAGGGGTATGGAATTACAGTTGGATAAAAGATATGGAGGCGGATATATTTCTGGTTATCTTAATTATCAATATGCTTTTGCCTATGGTAAAAGCTCCGCAGAGGTTTCTAATTACTACAATAGAGCTGAGCTGGGGGAAATTCCCATCAGGGAATATCCTTTGGATTGGGATGTAAGACATCAGCTTACTTTAAATTTGGATCTGCGGATTCCTCCTCGGGATCATCCTAAGGTGTTTGGTTTGAAGGTTCCAGATAATTGGGGGGTGAACGCACTCTGGAAATACGGAACTGGATTTCCCTTCACTCCTGACCTGAGCTATCCAGGAATTATCCTAAGAGGTCTGAAGGCGACGACTGAGCCTAATTCAAAACGGATGCCAGCTACAAGCAACGTGGATTTAAGGTTCTATAAGAACTTCCGGATATGGAAATTAGACCATACCTTCATTGTCTGGGTCAATAATCTTTTCGACACAAAGAATATTCTGGATGTTTTCAGTCAAACAGGAAGACCTACTACCTCCAGGAGTCAATTAGCTAATGAGGTAGATGGTTCTTTGGTTTTACCTGGGTGGCAAAAAGACCAAAATCCATATTTCTATGGACCAGGACGAAACATCCGCTTGGGTATTTCAGTTAATTTTTAGGCTGGAATAAACCTTAAAATGAGAGGAGATGTTTGAGATGAAAAGATTTACCTTCTCTGCATTAGTATGTCTTTTAGGAGGGATACTTTTGCTTTTACTTTCATATTCAGTTACCGATGCAAGAAATGTGCGGAAAGAGACAATTGTTTTGAAACCCACTGCCCCTATGCAAGATTTTGAGCGTCGACAGAGGGTTCATCGTGTAGGTAATGTTTATTTCTGTGTGAGTAACTGGGGCTTTTTCGGTAGCGCGACCAGAGATTATTATGAGTCACTCGGTGGATGTTTTAATCCTCGGCCCGATGACGAATATCAACCCGCCCCTTCTTTTGAGATGCCCCCGGGAAGTGAATTAGAATATTTGTTTTGGGGTGGCTTATGGATAGGGGCGATAGTTGAGAGCTTGGGTGTAGTTGAGACCTTAGTCACAGTGGGTTGTGATGGATGGTTCTGGATCCACGAGTTTGCACCACCGCCCGGTGAGGCTGGTTATATAAGGGAGATGTCCACACGTCCGAGTGCTTCCTGTTATAATGATTCCGCTGTATCGGAGCAGGATATAATATCGGTTATTCAAGACACAGCAGATGCTCCTCTAACTTTTCAGCAAATGGACCCGTGGGATAATAGGAAACATCGTCCTCTGGGCATAGAGATACTTCAGAAAAGCTATAGCTGGAGTTATGCATATGCATCTGATTTCATTATGCTCGATTATGTGATAAAAAATATCAATCCAGTTAAGACTATAAACAATATGTGGATAGCTTTGTATATTGATGCAGATGTTGGGCATATGGATGAAAATCCTTATGCTCTTGAGCAAGGTGCCCAGGACGACATAGCTGGGTTTCTGAAGACTTATACTACTCCTAAGGGAGTTTTGGATGTTCAGAGTGCCTGGATAGCTGATAATGATGGTCAGCCCGATCAGGGTGTTTTCACTGCCAAGAGTGCTACTGGGGTTTCAGGTGTCAGAGTGATTAAGGCGCCGGAGGATGTGGGAACTTATTTTAACTGGTATATTTCTAATGCTGAGGGTCATCCAAATGATTGGGGTCCTTGGAGGGAATCCAGTATGGTTAAGTGGAAAGAGATTAAAGCTTATGGAGGTTTGGACCGCTTTCCGGCTAAAGTTTTAGGCACACCAGGTGGCGATATATCCAAATATTTCATTATGTCCAATATAGAGTGGGATTATGACCAGATCTATGCTGGACAGGATTATACTGCTGAGGGCTGGCTCCCTCCCTCCCCTAAGGGTATTGATTTAGCGGATGGGTTCGATACAAGGTACGTATTTTCATTCGGTCCATTTCCAACTTTTGGTCCTGGCGATAGTATTATGTTTACTATTGCCTATATAGGTGGAGAAGATCTTCATGTGGATCCAAATAATCGTAGTAACTTGCCTGGGAATCCTGACAAGTATATGGAGAATTTGCATTTTGAAGATTTTGCCACCAATTCTTTATGGGCTAAATGGATATATGAGAGAGGATTTAAAGGTCCTCCTCCTCCTGATCCTCCTGAGCTGGAGTTTGAGGCGGATGTAGGGAGGGTTAAGATTAAGTGGAATGGAAGGGTATCGGAGGAGTCTATTGATGATTTTACTGATGTGAAAGATTTTGAAGGTTACAATATATATATGAGTACAACGAAGTCTGTTCAAGAGTTTATGCTCTTAGGTAGTTTTGATAGAGAAGATAATTATCAGATTTATAAAAAGAATTTGCTTAAAGAGGACCATCCGTGGGAGTGGATCGAGGGGTCTATCACCTTAGATTCTCTTCAGAGTGTTTGTGATACTCCTTTTGTTGGGAATGACCCACCGGTATGGACTTTAAACAATCCATATGCTTATCAAGGACATGATTCGTTGTTTTTTGTGGGTGCTTGGTATTCGATATACGAATATGATACTACCGAGGCTGGAATTGATTCTTTTAAAGTTGACAAGAGGGATACCCTTTATATTATAGCACCTGATGACACCCTTTACTTTACGGAGCAGTCTTATAATTTAGGTTTTGATGATATCATTGTTTATCCAGAATATAGGGATTCTGTCGATGTTTTAGTGGATAGTTTAGCTGAAGAGGGTTATGATCGTGATTCTGTTTTTCAGGCTATACTTGATCGTGATGTTTATAATGATACTCTTTCTCTTTACTATGCTTATGAGTTTGAGGCGACTGATCTTTTGCCCAGTCAGGTATATTATTTTGCGGTGACCACTTTTGACTTCGGGTATCCATTTATCGATGTCGAACCTTTGGAGTCAGGGATTTTGGTTAACGCCACTTTGGTTTATCCCTTGGAGTCAGCTAAAGAGGTTGTAGAAAAAGGGTTGGATGTAGTAGTTGCGCCTAATCCTTGGAAGATATCGGAAACTGAGAATTATATCAGAATGGGTTGGCAGGATGGTGATGGTCCATTTGATGAACGTATTACCTTTTTCAACTTGCCTGCCAAGTGCACCATCAGGATCTACACTTTGGATGGTGATTTGGTCAAAGAGATAATTCATGATAAAGATGAGTCCGATGGAGGTGCTACGGTGGAGTCCTGGAATATGGTCTCAAAGAACACTCAGAAGATTGTATCGGGTATATATCTTTTCAGTGTGGAATCTGCGGATGGGAGGATGCAGGTGGACAAGTTTGTGGTTATAAGATAGAGGAAAAGAAAGGAGAAAAACTATGAGAAAGATAATAACATTACCTTTAGTCTTATTTTTAGTCAGTTTTTTGCATGGTTTTTGTTTTGGTCAGGCTAAGGTAGGGACTTCGGGAGCACAATTTTTGGAGATAGGGATTTCAGCTCGTGCTGTTGGTATGGGAGAGGCTTTTATAGGTTTGGTTGATGATGCTTCAGCTGTCTATTATAATCCTGCTGGCCTGACTCAGCTGGAGAGTCGTGAGGTAGTTTTGACTCATATTGATTACCCCGCAGATATAAACTATGAGTTTTTAGGATTAGCTTATCCTACTCCTCAAATTGGTGGGGTTTGTGGATTGGCTTTTTACATGCTGGACGCAGGGGATATGGAAAGGAGAGAGCCTTTGAAACCTGGAATTGGAGACATTGCGATTACCGGGGAAACATTTTCAGCTAAGGATTATGCTCTTACATTGAGCTATGCTCGAAATTTAACTGACAGATTCAGTATAGGGGTGACCTTCAAATATTTGAACGAGCTTTATGAGGAGGAGATGGCTTCTGGTTGGGGTATGGATGTTGGGACTTTGTACCGGACGGGATTTAGAAAGTTTAAGATAGCAATGGTCTTGAGCAATTTTGGACCTGATTTGAAGTTTATTCAAGAAGATTGTCCTCTGCCCATAAATTTTAAATTTGGTGGGTCTATGGAAGTTTTCAGTCGGGAGGAGCATCAGGCTATCTTCAATCTGGAAGGGTCCCACCCGAGTGATAATCTGGAGAAATATAATGCAGGTTTAGAATACTGGTATAAGGATATGTTCGCCTTAAGGATAGGTCAGAAGTTCGAAAACGATACAGGTGGTTTTTCAGCTGGTGGCGGGATTAAATTTGTATTGGGTAATCATACCTTAAAATTAGACTACGGCTACCACGATTTCGGCTTTCTCCAAAATGTCCACAGATTTTCTTTGGGATTTAATTTCTAATCACAGGAGGAAAAGAACATGAGAAAATCTCTCAGATGGATTATTTTAGTTTTTTGTTTTATTCCTTTGATTGTAGGATGCAGTAAATTAAAAAATAAAAAAGTTGTTGACGTAACAAAACAGCTTCCTATTGTCTGTCTTGTGAATATACCACCGGATGAATCGAAGTATTCAAGAAATCCGAGGATCTATTGGTATGGAACCGACCCGGATGGCTATATCGATAGATACCAGTATATTGTGATACCTGAAATTATGCTCGATTGCGAACCTGATACTTCAATAGAAAATTGTGATACTTTAATAAGATCAGTGTGTAATGATACAATAGATCTTGGTTTGATTCCTACACGGGATGGATATATTGATTCTTTTTTTGTAATGGATATTGAAAACATCCCACCTGATAAATGGAATTCTGATTCTATCTCTGCTTTTTTGTTCGGGAGAACTTATAACTCGATTCCTAATTATTCTATTTCTCCTGAGAGCATGCTAGTAATGGATAGTGTTGGAAGTAAGGAAAGTGTGAGGTTGTTCGCAGAACTCGACACATTAGATTGGGTTAGCCAGTATATCTTTATTCGAGCAGTGGATAATGATGGCTTAACTTCAAAAATATGGAAGCCAGATCAGAAAGGTGGGCATGTCTTTAGGAGATTTTCTCGGAATAATCATCCTCCTGAGACCAAGATTCTATGGGATACTACCTTAGGCGTTGGAGTATATTATTGTCTGCCCGAAACCACAGAGACATGGAAAGGTATTAAAATCAGATGGGAGGGTTCTGATCCTATAGACTATCCTCTCAAGCAACCCGATTTTCTATTTAAATGGGAGCTTCTGGGTCCCTTTGCGGATACCTTAGAAATCAATCCTGATACAAGTGAACCCATAGCTGCTCTCTCCTATGATTCCCTTACTAGCTCTAGATGGGTTTGGGATAAGTATAAAATCTTTGTTAATCTGAAAAACTATGAGAATTCAACATATGGGTGGTATCTCTTTAAGATAAGGTCTAAAGACGATGCTTTAGTTGTGGATGAGACTCCAGCTTATACTTTATTTAAGGTGATTCACCCGTATTTCACCGATTCTACCGATTCTAAAGAGAGAAAGGTTCTTTTGGTAGATGCTTCAAATTATACGGGTGATTTGCCCTGTGTTGACCCTGACAAAATCGGCATAGTGGGAGAGATTTATGAAAGTCACTTAAGTTATGTTCAAAGTTATCTTCCTTTCGATTACGTTAACTGGAAGGACCGCACCACTACCCCTGCAGCAGTGCTTCCACCGAATCTCGAGACTTTATCCTTATATAATTTGGTCATTGTGGTAAATTATTCTAAAAGTTCTGGTATTCCTGGAAGTAAATTAAAATATCCTCTATTTGTTAAAGGAAAGTTGGTTGAAGAGGATTTTGGATATGCTGTTTATATTAATTATCTCGACGTAGGTGGTAAAGTTTGGTTTATAGGAACAAACAACTTTGGTTTAAACCCCGGTTCAGATCGAATGGTTCACCGACTTGATGCTGGAGATCCCTCCTCAGGCTTCAATAAGAGAACAAATGTTTGTATCTTAGGGGATTCCTATTTTGGTTTAGAGAGGGTCTTTTTCCCAAAGTGGGAAGCGGCTTTGGGTAAAGAGACAAATGAAGAATTCGTGAGCACAGAACCTTTCTTAGGAGCATTGGAATTTCCTCCGCTGGAGGTAAATTCAGCGAGATTGGATACCCTTATCTGGTGGGATAAGATAAATATAGAAGAAGGCAACCTGGTGCCACAGAATATGGATGCAATCCCTGGAGTGAACTATGAAGTTATAAGTGGAGCTGAAAGAATTTATACTTTTGTTTCCTTTTTGGGGTCTAACTCAGAGATGCACGGAATGCCCTGTGGTTCAAGATTTATTGGCTCCACATTTAAGACAGCAGAATTCTGTTTTCCTCTATTTTTAATGAAAGATGAACAAGCAAAAGAGGCGATGAGACTTATGATCGAGTGGTTTTTTGAAGAATAAAACCATTTGGTTTTAATCTTTTTTAGAAGAGAGGTTTGGCCCGGTCCTGACCTCTCTTTATTTTTTTATGCTTCTGTTATGAAGTAGTGAATCAACCAGCTTGAGCTTTTCTGTTGCTTTTTCGAATGTTGGATCAAGCTCCAAAGATTTTTTGAACTCTTCGGTAGCTTTGTATAACTGATCTGCCTTTGCATAAACCAACCCAAGATTGTAATGATAAACTGGATTAAAAGGGGCTATCTCCAGTGCTTTGGTGATATGAAAAATTGCAAAAGAATAATTTTTCAAACCATCATAGAACAGTCCCAAATTCAGGTGAGCTTCAGCAAAATCAGGTTTCCCTCTTATTGCCTCTTTGAAGTGTAACTCTGCTTTTTCCCATTTTCCTTTTTGAACAAAGATCACACCCAAATTGAAATTGGAATAAGCAATAATTTCTTCTTTTCCTTTACGTGAAGGGAAATCCTTAGCGAATAAGGTCTCAAGGTCATAGATTATAACCTCTTTAGATTTTTTTGAAATTACCTTTTTATATTGATAAATTGCTGAATCGATATTCCCCTCTTTCTGATATAACGTGGCAAGGAGAAAATCCGCTTCAATAAAATCCCCTATCTGGTTTATTCCTCTTAAAAGAGCATTTTTTGCCTTTGCTGAGTCTTTTTGTTTTTGATAGGCTAAAGCTAAATTAATAAAAGCATCTTTGTAATAGGGTTTAATGTCAAGCGCTTTCAAAGCCATCCTCTCAGATTTTATGTAGTCTCCTTCTAATCTATAAATAACCGAGAGATTGTTATATACTTTCTGGTTATCTGGATCTATTTTAAGCTCCTCAAGAAATTCCTTTTTGGCCATGTTTAGATCACCTTCTTTAAAAAATATTATCCCTCTGTTGAGTCGAGCACGGCTTAAAGGCGCTATCTGGATGGCTAAGTCATATTCTTTTAAAGCCTTTTCTAAATTCCCCCTTTTCAAATAGACATTACCGAGACTGAAATGAGCCTGGGAGAAATCTCCAACTTCTAACCCATATAAATTTGAGTTGACCAGTATCAGAGAGGGTATTAAAAAGAGTAAAAAAATCTTTAAAGAACCCCGCTTTCCTTTTATCAATTTGCTTCCTATCCAATAAATAGCAAAAGAGGAGAAGATAATAAGAAAGGGGATAACCGGTAATCGGAATCTCGCTGTGACAAAAAATAAGACAACTGTAACCATATAGGATAGGACAAAAAATAAGGGTAAAAAAATGTCAGGCATTCTTCGAATCTTTCTCTTTTCTTTTAAAGAGAGGGCTATCCCTGTTAAAGATAGGGGTCCAATAAACCAGAACCCAAAAGGCAAAATCCTGATTAAAAGGGAATATCTTTTGAAGAAGTATATGTTCTGATTGTTGGAGATCTCAAATTTATTCCAGAAAAGGTATAATTTTTTTAATAGAAGTTTTATTGATGCTTTTGGCTTTTTCAGAATAAAATCAATACCCTTTTTATAATAGAAACGTGATATTTCAGATGGTTTTAAAGTTCGTCCCATCTCCTTTTGTGCGACGTATTGAAAGTCGCGATATTCCCAGTCGGATTTATAAAAGATAGCGCTCATTCCGTCTGAGTTCTCGTTGTTGCCTATGTAAAAATTCGCCCCTCCCTGAGATGAAATTAGAACCAAGTCCTTTCCAATAAGAGCATTTCTTAAGGTGATTGGAAAAATCAGAATGATTGCACCTAATAAAAAAACTGCTGAAAAAAGTGTAATCCGCCTTAGATTAATCTGGTTTCTGAAACTCAAATATATCCATAGCCAGATAAAGGGGACAAAGAAAAGTATATTAGGTCGGGTAATAGCAGAAAGTCCTAAGATTAGTCCACAGACCAACCATCTACCTAATTGGGGATTCTCTTTAGTTTTTAAAAGAAAAAGTATTAGAAGGATATTGAAGAAAACCAAAAATGAATCCAAAAGTAGCTCTGACTCAAAATAGATCAGCATTCCATAACAAGCTGCAAATAAAAAAGAGATTATGGCAACGGTTTTGTTAAATAATTTCTTTGCAAGAAAATAGACTAAAACGCAAGATGTTGCTCCTATCAAATGCTGAATCAATCGTGGTATAAAATAGTTGTGTCCGAATATCTTATAGACCAAGGCTAAAAAATAGGGATAAAAGGGTGCTCTGAAAAAGATCCTGGACCCTAAGATATCGCCTTCAGCTATGGATTTCGCCCAAACGTCATGATACAGAGGGTCCATTGTAAGGGTGAAAAAATGAGGGTTTTCTTTGATCTCAAAAAGATATATTAATCTTAGGACAAAGGCAAAGATGAAAAGAAATATTAAAAGTAAAAACTCCCTTCTATCTTTTTTTTGGCTTAGGATTTTTTTGTTCATATTCAAAATATATATTTAAATAAAAATTTTGTCAAATCAAACTGTTACATCGTTTCCTAAATAATGTTACAACAATTTGTCATTGCGAGCGATATTGTTTCGCAAATAATGTTACAATAATTTGTCATTGCGAGTCCCGATGACATCGGGACGAAGCAATCTCTGAGTAGTTGGAATTCAAAAAAGGTTTTTTCGTCGAGTTCCCTCACTTGTCTCCTCTCCTTTTAAAAATCCTCTTTCAACAAAAAGACTGATTTTTCCCCTTTTTTAGTTGCAAATGAAATCGAAAAACAAGCTTAAATGACCTTTAATCTCTTGCCAATACCTATAACTTTGTGGACGCATCGTGGTTTATTTTTTACTTGATTATGCAAATTTATGCACACAAAATCTTTTGTTTTGCAAAAGATTTTGTTTTCCTTTTAAATCGAATCATTTTTTAGATGGTTTCAATCCCACCAGAACCTCTATTTTTTTTAAACACAACAAGTTATAAGAATAAATTTTTTCATCAAAATCTAAAGGCAACTCTTTTTTACTGGTATAGATACGGCATAAGGGTTGCTCTACTCTGTTGTCGAGAGGGGAAATGATGAAGATAAAATGCGAAGCATTCTTCGAAAATGCAAAAAAACATAAGAAAAATCCTTTTTTCCTTTCTCTTTTTGATAATCCCCCTTTTTTTTCTAAGCACTTTTATATCCTTTGGAGCTCAACTCAGTCCAGACCTTTTGGATAAGCTAAATCGACTCAAAGAGGGTGAATATGAATCTTGCCTGATTGTTTTAAAAAAGCAGTTAAATACCAATTATCTCAATTACAAGCTGAATCAAAAAAGTGTATCCTTCTCCTTACGACACAAAGAGGTGGTCAACTCACTTCGAAGTTTGTCGAAATCCTCTCAAAAAGAATTAATAGGCTTCCTTGAAAAAGAGAAGAAAAAAGGAAAAGTAGAAAAGTTTAAAAGTTTCTGGATCTCAAACCTTTTGAGCTTAAAAGCAACAAAAGATGTTATTAAAAAGATAGGTCGAAGACAAGATGTAGATGTTATCTATCCCAATTATCCTGTTACCTTGATTACACCTGTGTCAGAAAACCCATCTCTTTTCCGAGGTAAGATAAACAGAAGCTGGGAAGAGATTAATCTAAGAGAGGTTTGGGAGATGGGATATAATGGTTGGGGGAGGTTGGTTTGTAATTTCGATACCGGGGTAGAAGGAACTCACCCGGCTTTAATGGATAAATGGAGAGGGAACAACGGTGCAAGCACAAACTCATCATGGTTTGACCCTTTTGGAACAACCTATCCCTGCGATGGGAATGGACATGGGACTCACACTATGGGGATTATGGTTGGTGGAACAGAGTTCGACACCATAGGGGTGGCTTTTAAGGCCCAATGGATAGCTGCTGCTGTTGTGGACAGGGGGAAACCCCTTTCGAGCACCATAGCTGATATAATATCCGCTTTCCAATGGGCTACAGACCCTGATGGTGATCCAGAGACTTCCTGGGATGTTCCTGATGTGATAAATAACTCCTGGGGTATTCCTTTATCCATCAAACCTCCCTGTGACCAAACTTTTTGGAACGTTATTGATAATGTGGAGGCATGCGGTGTAGTTTGCTTATTCGCTTGTGGCAACGAAGGTCCTGATTCACTTACTATTCGTACCCCCGCAGATAGGATTTCCTCTCCCACCAATACCTTCTCAGTGGGGGCAGTTGATGGAACAACCTTAGATTTTACAATTGCCCCATTCAGCTCAAGAGGACCATCAGGATGTGACCAAAAAACAAAAAAACCAGAGGTATGTGCACCAGGGGTCAATATTCGTTCCTCCAATTTAAATGGAGGATATAAAGTTATGAGCGGAACCTCAATGGCATCTCCTTTTGTAGCAGGTGCTGTGGCAATCTTAAGAGAGTTCAATCCAGATGCAAATGTTGAGGAGATAAAACTTTCTCTTTTAAATTCAGCAAAAGATTTAGGACCTCAAGGAGAGGATAACATTTATGGCTTTGGACTTATCGATTTAAAAAAAGCATTAGAGTGTATGCCTTCACCGCAATCTCCTCGGATTCATCTTGACAGCTTCAAAATTGAGATAAAAAATGATAGTTGCAGACTCGATACTATAAATCTTTTTATATCATTAAAAAATTGGGGAAGCTCTAAAAGTTATGTCAATGCCACCCTTACAGCAGAAGATACCACAGTCAAAATCTTGGAGAACCCATCTTATTACGGAATAATCGAACACGGAGAGATAATCTGGAATTCAGACCCTTTCGTGTTAGTCTTTGACCCTCCTTTAACTAATGAAGAGACCTTTAATTTTAAATTGGAAATTTATGGCGAAAATCAAAGTTATTCGGGTGAGGCGAAGCTTTGTTTAAATTTAGGATGTCCTTTGTGGATGGCTGACCATAACGTTGGAAACTTTATTTTCACCTTGTCAAACAAGGGAATATATGGATTGGCAAAAGGATCTATAAATCCTTTGGGTGGAAATGGATTTTGTTATCCCAAAACAGGTGAAAACCATCTTTATGAAGGGGGTTTGCTTTTCGGAACATCTGAACAAAAACTCTCAGATGCATTAAGGGATTCTTCAGGTCAAACTATTTTTTACGATTTTAAACCTTCTTCTGATGAGTTTTTAATTTCCTCCCCGGGTCTTTTTTCTGATCAAGAGGGAATCGCTTTTTTCTCGGATGAGAAGGCGGAAGATCCTCTTGGAATTGAAGTTATTCAAAGAAGTTTTTCCTTTTCAAATCCCTTTGACGATGACTATCTTATAATAGAGTTCACTTTAAAAAATAAAAATTTAGAGCCTACAGATAGTTTTTATGTTGGTCTTTTCTTCGATTGGGACATCCCTATATCTTCACCAGAGGATGATAAGGTGGGAAGGGATTCGTCTTTTTCATTGGGGTTTCAATATGACTCCTCTTCGAATATATATTTGGGAATCGCCTCTTTGAACTTTTCTGCATATGGGATTAGCCTGATTGATAATAAAACATGGCTATATGACGGGTTTTCAGAATATGAGAAATATCTTTTCTTGAGTGGAAAGATTAACACCCAAGATGATACAGTATCCAGAGACTGGTCAGTTATGGTCTCCTGTGGCCCATTTGATATAGCTGGAGACGATAGCATCAAAGTCGCCTTTGCTGTGGTTGGAGGGATGAGTTCAGAGGAGCTTAAGAACAATACCTTATCTGCTAAGCTTAAATATTATGAACTTTCAACCGGTGTGGACGAGGAAAAGGAGAAGAACCTGCCTGAAAAATTTGTGCTCTCTCAGAACTATCCAAATCCGTTTAATCCCAGCACCGCCATTCCCTTTCATATCAGTGGCAAGGGGCAAGGGGCAAGGGGCAAGGCCCCCATCCGCACCACCAAGAGAACAGTTTATGGTTCACAGCTAACAGCTAACAGCCCCGTCCACGCCACCCAGAAATCAGTTTATGGTTCACAGAAAACAGTAAATGGTCCCGTCCACACTACCCTGACTATATACAATATCCTGGGGCAGAGGGTGAGGACTCTGGTAGATGAGGATAAACTGCCGGGTGATTATAAAATTATCTGGGATGGGAAGAATGATTGGGGAAAAGAGGTTTCTTCAGGTATATACTTCTACAGATTAAAAGTTGGGGACAGGTCTGAAGTTAGAAAGATGGTTTTGATAAAATAAAAAAGCGTAACTCAAAGCTTCAGCTTTGATACTTAAAAAACATACAGAAAAGTCCTGCTTGAAGAGTGAAGCCCAGCTTATCAGTTTTGGGACGAGCCTTGTGGTTTCCCTAATAAAGAGTTTTGAAGTAGTGAATAAAAAATTGAGAGCGAAAAGCAAATTCTTTAAGTTGAATCAGGAATTGATATGCTCGTCAGATCGTGTGAAAACACCTATTGGGGTAGCCGCCCCGCTTTAGCGGGACGAAATTGGAGCATTGAATTTCAATGACTTACGCAACCTAAAGGTTGCGGCTACCACTTCAAAACATAGTTTTCACATAGTCTCTCGTTAAGGGAGTTTTTAGTCATTGATTATTACTGGCAATCCCTGACTGAGCTGGTCAATTCACGAACTAACAGGGATAATAGGGATAAGAAAGAGTTTGAAATGAAGTGATAGAAAAACGATAACAAACGATTAGGCCGCTGGGGTCAACCGCCAGATTTACGGTTTAAAGCCCAAATGACATCAAATATAAGTGGCTTAGTTGGGTATTGAGAACGGAAAAAATATTGCCATTTATAGTATTCTTCTTCTCTAATTTTTGAAAGACTATGATTATAATTGCCTTTCTTATACTGTTTTATTGTTTTTTGGTAAAAGTTTGGATACTTTTTGATTATCGCCTTCATCAGTATCTTATCTAATGGAACATGCAAATAACTTCTAATTTTTCTAGATACACTATGTTTCGGAAGTTTCGCCCAATCAACGTAAAGTTTCAGAAATACGTTTATGGCTTTCTGTGCTTGACCATATGAACAAACCCGACCATTGTTTGTCTTCATTTTTGAAATGAAATTCTTCATCCAATTTTTGTGAAATTTGTCAAACTCACTGGCTGAGTTAATATTTGATAATTTCTTCACATTTTTGGATGCCATATCTTTAAACAAAGTTACTCCATCTTTTTGCATAACTCGACCGATAGATGGATTATAAGCCATAAATGCCATCGTTTTAACAATAGCTTGTTTTTCTTTTTTGAGTAATAGTTTTACCTCATTATCCATAATTTTCACATTTTTGCTTTTTAAAGTATTTAACTTTTTAAACGTCAACTTGTAGCATCACTGATGATACATATCAATTCCCCTTTTTCATTAATCCCCCAAATATCAATAGTATCGTCATCATCCAAATTAGCTTTTGCTGTAGCAGTAAAGGAGTTTTTATCAGCAGTGATATGATAAGTATATCTGGCTGTGCTCATAATATCCACCCCTAAAGTGGCAAAGCTTCCTCCTGCAGATTGAGACTCTCCATTACAAGTATAAGTTCGGTTTTCTTGCCAATAAGCTCTTTCCATTACATAGATCTGTTTTAAAATCTGCTCGGCTTCTCGTTGTTTTATTTCAGTAATAGAACCCCCGAAAGCATCAGATGAAGATGTTTTTATCTCTGGCCATTCGTTAAGCTTTTTAACCACGCTAATTATCATTTCATCTGGCGGGTTTGAGCATTCCTGAACAGCAAAATTCGGATTAAATTTGAATCGATTACCTTCAGTCAATTCTATACAAACTAAGTAATTACCGCGAATCATGGCACCAAAACTATTCTGGGCATCGACGATAACATGAATAAGATAATATTGTCCACTTTGTTCAATGATTTTTGTGGATTGATATTTAGCTGTTGAAGGTGCCTTTAGATATTCAGCTATGAGGGTTTTGGCTACAGAAACGGCACGCTCTTCTGGGCTTAATGCACAGCCAAAAACAAAAAATGTAAGTAATGTTAAAAGGATAATTGTTTTATATTCCATAATTTTATTCATAAAGAGTCCCCCTTCAAAATTGATTTTCCTCAAAAACCCAATTTTTTTATCGGTAAGAAAAGAAATTAGTTAACTCCATAATTGAACCTCTAGGCTAACCGATATTCCCTTTTATATTGAAAATGCTTTTTGCAATTTTCTATTTTCATAACCGTTGTCGATTTTAGAAAATCGACCCACAATGCTCTGGGATCCACTATAATAAACTTCTTGCAAATAGATTTGATTGTTATATATTCTTTTTGGAAGATAAAATTTAAAGAAATTTTTACAAAATAAACCTATGCAAAATGTTGTAATATTAGGCTCAACCGGTTCTATTGGAAGAAGCGCCTTAGAGGTTTTGTCAAGATTTAGCGATAGATTCAGAGTTTTTGGACTTTCAGCTAATACCAATATAAAAGGGCTGAGGGATCAAATAACTAAGTTTAGACCTAAGTTTGCAGTAGTGACAGAAAAGAAAAGTTATTATAAAATAAAAAAAGAGGTTTCAGGGTCAAGGGTCAAGATACTTTTTGGAATGGAGGGTATGAAAGAGATGGTCTCCAACCCAGAGGTGGATTTAGTTATTAATGCTCTGGTGGGAGCAGTTGGGTTGATTCCCACCTGGGAAACTATAGAATCCGGAAAAAGATTAGCCTTAGCTAATAAGGAAGCTTTAGTTATGGCTGGTGAGCTTATAACTAAAAAAGCTAAGGAGAGGGGAATAGAAATTCTGCCTATAGACTCAGAACACTCCGCAATAAAACAATGCCTTTTGTCAGGTAAAAAAAAAGAGGTAAAAAGATTGATTTTGACCGGGTCCGGTGGCCCTTTTCTTAAAAGAAAAAATCTCCAAAATGTAACTGTGGAACAATCACTATCCCATCCCGTATGGAAAATGGGTAAAAAGATTACTGTTGATTCTGCCACTCTGATGAACAAAGGATTAGAGGTTATAGAAGCACATTGGCTTTTCGATGTTTTAGAAGAAAAAATAGAGGTTCTGATTCATCCTCAGTCGGTGGTGCATTCAATGGTAGAATTCGTAGATGGCTCAACAATTGCCCAATTGTCAGTTCCGGATATGAAATTACCTATCCAGTATGCTCTTTTCTATCCTGAGAGGATGGCACAAGATACTCAGTTTTTAAATTTAGCTAAATTAAAGAATTTGACATTTTTAAAACCCGACTGCAAAAAATTCCCCTGTCTTGGGTTGTGTTATCTTGCTTTGGAACTCGGAGGCACAGCCCCGGCTGTTTTGAATTCAGCAAATGAGGAAGCGGTCAATGCTTTTTTGCAAGAAAAACTGAAATTTGCCGATATTCCTAAGGTGATAAAAAAGGTTTTGAATTCATATAATCCTGTGAAAAATCCAAACCTAAATGATATACTTTCAGCGGATGAAGAGGGGAGAGTAAAAAGTAAAGAGATTATTTCAAAATTAGGTGAGAAATTATGATATTTGTTGGAGCTACTATTTTAGTCTTAGGAATTTTGATCTTTGTTCATGAGTTAGGTCATTTTTTAGTAGCCAAATCCGTAGGGATAAGGGTGGAGAAATTCTCATTAGGATTTCCTCCGAAAATGCTCTCAAAAAAGATAGGTAAGACAGAGTATATAATCTCCTGGGTTCCTTTAGGAGGATATGTAAAGATGGCCGGGGAGAATTCTGAGGATGAGAGCACCAAAGGAGAACCCTATGAATTTATGTCCAAAACAGTCTGGCAGAGAACCAAAGTTATTTTAGCAGGACCTTTGATGAACTTTTTTTTAGGTATTTTTATCTTCTGGGGTCTGCTTTTTCTTGTGGGTCAAAGGGAAATCCATCCAGAGAAAACGATTGTAGGGGTTGTTGAAGAAGGTGGTCCAGCAGATGTTGCTGGGATCAAGCCAGAGGATAAAATAATCTCTGTGAATGGAAAGAAGGTCGCAAACTTTCAAGAGATGGCTGAAATCATTTACTCCCATGTGCAGGAGCCGATAGTAGTCGAATGGATAAGAGATGGAGAAAAACACTCAAAAGAGATAGTGACCAAAAAAGAGAAGATAGTAAACATCAAAGGGGAGACTGAGTATGTTGGTAAAATAGGGATTGGACCTTCATATACTATAAGAAAGTTTGGATTTTTTGAAGCATTTTGGGAAGGTATGCTTTTCGCATTTTACCTTCTATGGATCACCATAAAGTTTATTGTTGCCCTGATTTTTGGTCAGGCTTCTTTGAAGCTTTTAGGGGGTCCTATCTTTATAGCTCAGACAGCAGGTGAAACAGCTAAGATGGGATTTTCTAATCTTTTATCCTTTATGGGTATTTTATCGGTCAATTTAGCTTTAGTCAATGTCTTGCCCATCCCTATCTTAGATGGGGGTCACCTCCTTTTTCTTTTAATCGAGAAGATAAAAGGAAGCCCGGTTTCGGCAAAACAGAGAGCTTTTATGCAGCAGATAGGAATGGCTTTTTTGTTTGCTCTGATTCTTTTGGTCACTTACAACGACTTAGTTAGGTGGATTAAGTAACTTTATTTTCCGCAAAATAGCCTTTAAAGATACTCACTTTCCTTGTTCGTCATGGACGCCCTCAGCTTGCCCGTATGGGTCCGTGACGCTTTATGGTAACGGACAAAGTGTCCGTTACCAACAAAAAGATTGCCACGCCCTTCGGGCTCGCAATGACAGAGCGTTGATAATATGAGTTTTTCAGAGACCAATTAAAAAATACTTGACAGATATGAGAATTTCTTTTTAGGCTTTATGCCAAAGTGGCTATGGGACATCTTCAAATGGATTCATTTCTTCGAGGCGGTCCTGGCTTCCTTGGCTATTTTAGTATGGCATTTCTTCTTAGTTTTCCTTGAGCCAGAGATATATCCGATTAATTTCAGCATGCTCACTGGAAGGTTAACCGAAAAAGAATTTGAAGAAAAACACACTCTCGAATACGAAAGGATGAAAGAGGAAGAAAAAGAAGAAGAATAAAGAGTTGAAAGCTTTTTTTATTTATTTTATTGGGTAGTTTCCTTTTTAAATATTGAAAACAAAATCTTTTAAGACTCGTATAAATTTTAAGCAGTTTTACAAAGGAGAAGTTGATGAGTAGAAGGGAAAAGGAGAGGAAAAAATCTGTTTTAAGGGAATATGTGGAATCTTTTGCCATAGCTTTGGTCTTGGCTTTGATTATCAAATGTTCGGTGGTCGAGGCTTATAAGATACCCTCCTCTTCAATGGAGGATACCCTTTTGGTCGGTGATTTCCTCTTAGCCAACAAATTCATCTATGGGTCGAAAATCCCTTTAATACCTGCTCATCTTCCAGCCTTAGCTGAGCCTAAACCTGGGGATATCGTAATTTTTAAATATCCATTGAATCCACAGGTGAATTATATCAAAAGGTGTGTGGCAACAGAGGGTCAGATAGTTGAGATTCGGAATAAGGTCTTATATGTGGATAGAAAGAGGTTTCCTGATCCATCTGAAGGAAAGCACACTGATCCGAGAATACAAATGGGTAATAGGGATAATTATGGACCTTATCGGGTTCCCAAAGGATACATTTTTGTGATGGGTGACAACAGGGATAATTCATCTGACTCAAGGTTCTGGGGACCTCTGGATCGAAGATTAGTTTTAGGGAAGGCTATGATCATTCACTGGTCCTGGAAGCCTGACCCTACCTCCCCCCAGTTTCTCTGGTATAATCCCATCTCCATTCTCAAATGGGCTGGATATAATCTTATCCATTTTCCATGGAGGGTGAGATGGAACAGGCTGGGTGATATTCTCAGATGATTTTGCAAAAATAGAGACTTCTAATTCACCACCCACTTTACTATTACATTGTTCCTTATTTGTCATTGCGAGCGTTAGCGAAGCAATTCCCATATAGATTGCTTCGGGGCTACGCCCCTCGCAATGACAGGCTTTATTCCAGGCCATTACCTCGTCCCGATGAAATCAGGACGAAACAATCTCCTGTTTATTGTCATTGCGAACGAAGTGAAGCAATCTCCAAATAGCTGGGATTCAATGAGTTCGCTTCATCCAGTTCAGGCATAGCATTTTTTTATTTACAAAAATAGAATTTATTGTTATTTTTATTATAAGGTAGTTTTATATTAAATCGAGTTTTTTATATGGAAAATTTGTTAAACAACTCATTTGAAAAAAACGTTTATATTTTGGGAAAGGGGGAATAGTTTACTGCATTATAGGTTTAAAAACAAAAGAGGAAAGCTTAAAATGTTTAAGTTAAAAGCTTTCGCACTCATTATTTTTCTTTTTTTGGGTTGTGCTGCCTCATACCAGTATCTCAAAAAGATGAGCAGGGAGGAGAAGATCACCTACTTCGGGTTAAAGGCTGTTGCCACCAGGGAGGAGATCAAAGAATACCTTGAGCTTTCACCAAAGGAACGTGAGGAGTGGTTAAAAATTTTCTGGAAAAAGAAAGACCCAACTCCGTTATCTGAGGAAAATGAGTTTTTGGATGAGCATAACCGTAGATTGGAGTATATCCTTTCCAGTTTTAGCTCGTCCTTTGGAATAAAACCCTGGGATGACAGAGGGGATATCTACCTTACATATGGTGAGCCGGATGAAAGAGAGCTGAGAATCTATAAGCACTGGCACAGGTCCAGGATAAGCCCTGATCTAAAGGAAAGATATATTATGGAGGAGGTATTCGATGGCTGGGGAATGTCAAGCAAGCAGTTTATGCAAACCGAACCTTTTGCGGATGAAGATGAGAAAAGAGCCGAGGAGATATTCTATAGTATGTATGGTGAATTATGGACCTACAGTAAATATTTCCTAACATTTCAATTTGAGGACGAGCATCTTACCGGTTATTTCAGCTTGGTTCCATATACTGATATTTTTGGAAGAACTCAGGACCTTCAGATATTTCAAACCCAGAAGACAAAAACAGAAGCACAGAAGGAAGTGTATATTCATGATTATGGAGGGGAGGCTTTGGATTTTGCCCTGGATTTGGTAAGATTCAGGGAGAGAAAACAAAACTACCAGGTCTTTCTGAACATCGGTTTGCCATTAGACGAGATGGGATTAGGAGGAGAAGACACAAATGAGGTCTCATACTCAAGGAGAATTGTCTTTTTCGATGAGAAGATGAACCAGGTGGAAAAAGATAGCGCTATACTCACAAAGATTATTTCTAAAGATAAAAAAGATGGGTATCTTTTAATTGACCAGAAATCCTGTCTGCTTAAACCGGGAAAATATACCTTAGCAATAGAGATAAAGGATTTAAACAACAAAAAGATCGGAATATACAAGAAAGATTTTTGGCTTCCCAAGTTCGAGTTTGAAAAAGGACCTGTGATCTCTGATGTGGAGCTTGCCTCTTATATAAGATTGGCTCAGAAAGATGAAAAAAAATACGTGAAACAGGACTTATTGATAATGCCTTTGCCCACAAGGCTTTTCTCACCGAAGCAAAACGTCAATTTCTATTACGAGATATATGAGCTTAAGCAGGATAAAGATGGAAAAGCAAAATACTCAGTCTCTTACAGCTTGATAAATTTCAAAAACAAAAAAGAGAAGATTATCTTAATTCCAAGACTTTTTGAAGCAGACACAACCGTAGTCTATCAGGTGGGGAGAATAAACTCTGCAAAAGTTCCACCAGGAGATTATGCTTTAGCTATAAAGATAAGGGATTTAATCAGCCACTCAGACAGGATCGCTTTGACCAGTTTCAGGATAGAGAAAAAATAAAAGAATTCCGCAAGGATCAGGGCTTCCTCATACCCTAAAAACCTATAGGGCAGGGATTTTATCCCTGCCTTAACTATAGTGTGGTGTCTTTAACATTTCTTTACACTGTCATTGCGAGCCCACGTGGGCGAAGCAATCTCTTGCCGAGATTCTTCGCTTTGCTCGGATTGACAGGATAGTAAAGCTATTTATGAGACACTACACTAGAAAAGCTAACAAAAGTTGCGAGGTTGCCTAACTACACACTTTTGCTATCCAATCACCCACAAAATGAGTTATGGTAATAACCACCAATGCAATGATTAAGTGCTCTGCAACTACTATCCAGGTTTTTCCTTTTTTCCCCTTAGCCATCTTGAAACTGAGGATACATAGAATGGTTAACCCCCAGATCACGCTTACCATAATTGCTGTTGTGAGTTCAAATAGTAAGACCGGAATAACAAACGTTAATGCAAAAACAAGCTTTGAGAAAAAAGTAGAGACTGTCGATTCCCATATTTCTTTTACATTATGTATATTTTCCGACTCTTCGGTGATATGAATACCCAGTGCATCTGAAAATGCATCTGCAATTGCTATGGTTAATATACCTCCGAGAACAACGAGTTTTGAATGGGTACCAGAATGTAAGCCTACCATTAATCCGAGGGTTGTGATTATTCCAGAGGTTAAACCGAAGCTGAATCCGATTTTTAATGAATGTTTCATAATAATGCTCTAAAACTCCAACTTAAATAATTTTTTAGCACCTTAACAATTTTGCACAACGTTTTATCACAAAAGAAGTTCGCCTAAGGTGAATTCGGGAAAAGCGGCCAAAAGTCAACGAACATTTTACCCTGTGTTATCGGATGTGCTGCCCTTTCCATATTTAAAGTCTCTAATATGCATCCCATAGATTTCGTTGAAGCCAAATTTCTTATAAAATGCTCTTTTGTCTGGATCAGTTATCAAAACAATATCATAATATCCCTTAAAATGCGAAATTGCAAGTTTAATTAAATGCTTACCTATCCCTTTCCCTTGATGGAGCTCGAGAACTTCAACTAAAGTGATAAATGCATGCATCGTGCCATCACTTATTGCCGTAAGGAAGCTTATCAGCTTGCCATTTTCTCTCGCGGTGATAATTAGATCAGACCCATCTAAAAGCTTCCCTTTAATCTCTCTTGATGGAGGCGATTTCCAATTCTGGAAAAAGGAGTCAAGCTCATCTGGAATAACGCTGTCATTTATTCTGTATTCGATCATTTGTTTTTCTCTCCTTGTTCGTCACGGACGCCTTCGTCCGTGACGCTTTATGGTAACGGACAAGGTGTCCGTTACCAACCAAAGGCGGATACCATTTCAACATCCTCCCAGAGAGGCCAAAGCCAGGTGAGGTCTTTGTATAGACGGTTAGTGCCTTTTTTCATATTTTTCTTTATTCAGCAAGGCATTTTCGCGAGCAAGGTAAAGTGCTAACATTCTTCTCAGTAACAGCGGAATTGATAACCTTTCTCATGGCTGATCGTTAAGGCAGAGGTTCGAAAGGTTGGAATTCCGCCCTTCTTTATTACCTCGTAAGTTTGTTGGAGATTGTCTGTGAGTAAGAATAGAATAGGTACAGAAACTTGCATAGGGATCGGACGGCCATCTATTACTACTGGACTCCATGTCACAGACCGGACTGCATAACTAACAGCTGGGAAGAATGCGGAATCAGTTTTCGTAAGTGATCCTCCAAAAAAATGATCGAAATTTATAGAGAGAATAGTGCCTGCGGAATCCAGTTGAATATTGACTTTAAAAGTAGATTCAATGTGAGCTTTCCAGAGGAGAGCAGGATACTTAATACTGTCTTGAAGCGCGCTGTACCCACCTATCGGTGAGGGTGCTTTGAGTTTCGGCGTTTCTTGGGTGGATTCGCTACAGACCATTGAGAGTATGCTGAATACGACACAAATTATTATGGTTTGCAATATTCTCATACGTTCCTCCTTATGATGCATCGGTAATTCTCATTGCCGAAGCATCTCCTTGTTCGTCACGGACGCCCTCGTCCGTGACGCTTTATGGTAACGGACAAGGTGTCCGTTACCAACAAAAGAACTGCAAACACGCTGTTAGGCAAAGTTTCATATGACTTTCAGCCAACTTATTATCTCGTCTGCAATTTTCGTTATGTTGATGGTTTTTTCCTTGTCAAAGATATTAGGATTTATATTATTCTGCTGCCCTTCAGTTAGTTTGCGTCCTATTAAATATTTACTCACTACATCGTTATTGGCAAACACACATTTCCCATTTTCATTGGATATGACCCATCTTAAGTATCTGTCAAAATAAATAGGTCTCTTTAATAGTATTTCAGGTTGAAATCCTTTTCCTTCACTACCACCTATCCCTATTCTGCCGTGAGAGGTTTTATACAATTTGACCTCTATAAAAACTAATATAGGAAAGGATACGCTTTCTTTACAAATGAGTATATCATTAACATTTTTGCTTTTTAAAACCTGAAAATAGAGACTTTCTTTGACTATCCTATCTTGTAATTCCTTTAAAAGCTGATTTCTAAACTTTTCCTCGTTTCTGAACTGAATCATTATAGCCTCCAAAATTTTGCATAACTCTCCTTGTCCGTCACGGACGCCTTCAGCTCGCCCGTATGGGTCCGTGACGCTTTATGGTAACGGACAAGGTGTCCGTTACCAACCAAAGACGGATACCATTTTAACATCCTCCCACAGAGGCCAGAGCCAGGTGAGGTCTTTGTAGAGACGGTTTGTGCCTTTTTTCATATTTTTCTTGTACAATAAAGTATTTATAGATTGGGGATTTTTACTGTGTTACGAACTCAATAGCTCACCTATCAATTGTAGCACCTTCCACGGCAGCTTTTGACCAACTTTGTTCATTAAAAGCACTACTTCCGTATCATCTCTAAACTCGGCTTTAAGCTGTTGGATAAATTTTTTTAAAGAATTCGGACCCTTGTTGTACTCGCCCCATATCATTTTTTCAGTTTCCGTTTCTAGCAACGTTTCTATTGCTTTTATCCTATTCTGCTTACTTGTATCATCAGGCAAATCAAACCGGAGTTTGTAAAGCAAGGTTACATGTTGGTAAGGGCATTCCCCTTCTTTCTCTATATATGCAGATACTGTATTATCCAAGGCCATTGCGAGATTAACTTTAACCTCTTTATCTGGGTGGGTCTTGTACATTGCTTTGAGATCTATTATGCAGGATTCGATTTTATCAAATGCTTTCCCTCTTCGATACCCAACGGTAGCGTTTAACAACCCCATGGCAAGGGTTTGTCTTACTTCTTTGAGCGGATAGTCACTGTATAGATCTTTCAGTTTTTTTAGGCAATATTCTATCTTAGCAAACTCGCCAGGTGTTTCATAAAGTGCAATTGCGTTAACTAAAGCCTGACAAAATTGTTCTCTTACTTCTTTCTCTATACAAACTTTGTGAAGGCGTTCCAATTCTTCTATTGAAGCTGTCATTTCTTCAAATCTATGTGCTTCTCCGTACTTGATCCCTCCATTGAACAAAGCCTTTGCGAGTTCTTGTCTTACTTGTTTCTCAGGGTAAGTTTGATGCAGGTTTTTCAACTCTCCTAAATACACTCCCATTTTCGCTAACTGACTAGTAGCTCCATAAATAGTCACTACATTGAACAAAACGCTCGCGAGTTTTTCTCTAACTTCTTTGTCTGGATACCGTTCGTGGAAGTCTATTAATTGTTTTAAGCTTTCTTCCGTTTTTTGAAACTCATTTGCCTTTGCGTAATGGTTGACTGTATTTCCTAGAGCCATGGCAAGTTGACCCCTTAATTCTATGTTAGGAAAGGCTTTTGAGAGGTCCTCATGACTCTGTATCCAATTCTTGATCTCTGCATTTTTTATGTCAAAAAAAGGTAAATCCCTAAGATCGCCAGTAAACAGTAAAAGAGCTAAGAAGTACTCAGGAGTTCTTCCTTTGGCTTTATTTAACTCTATCCAGAGTTCACCGAGTATTTGTGTTACTTCATCAACAATTTCTTTGTCAAACCTCGATATTAAGAAAATGTTGTAAGAGATTCGAAACGGCATGTATGGAAGAAGTAGATTTATCCATTTGTTTCGCACATCTTTTTGCCTTATTAATTCTGATCTAAGGTAGTCAGATATCGGATCGGGTTTAATTGCAAATTTTTGGCCACTAGGAACTAAAATATCTGTATACCCCGAATGTGCTACACTTATGATATTTTCTAAAACTTCATAATGATTTGAAAATAATGTTTCTTTTAGATATTCTCTATCTTTGATCCAATCGATTGGTGAAATGAGGGATATCAGACAAATGATATTTCTAATATCCTCTATATTCATATTTGTTCGGATCTTTATGTCCTCCATGTACTTTTCCACCCGTGCGGATAGTACATCTCCTAACATACCTACTTCTCCTATGGTTCGGAAGTATTCTGCGTAATATATGGCATATATAAAACTATTCTTGGATAATCTTTCTATCTGTATGGCTGTGTTCGCATCAATTCCTTGAAAGTTTTCTTTTAAGAATTCAACTATTTCCCCTTTTATAAGTTCCATAACCGCAACATTGACGCCCTTTGCTTTCAAATCACTTTCAATTGAAGTTTTAAAAATGGGTCTATCCATAAGAAGAAGCTTTATGGCTACTTGTCTGCATGGAGGATTCAATACAGAATCGATAAGTTTATCTCTGTCTTTGTATCTGGACGGTTCATCTAAGATTAGCAAGGTTTTCTTCTCTATGGGTATTGGGCTGAAACTACTGTAAGGATGTATGAAGTAAGCAGCCCATTCATTTGTTTTTTCCAATTCCTCAGCGAACTCCATAGCTAATCTCGTTTTACCTGTGCCACCCGCTCCAATAATAAGTCTAATTCTTTCATGGGTATTGTGTAAGAAATTATGAAGTTCTTTAAGTTCCTCTTTTCTGCCTATGAATTTTTTGTACTCTAAAAGCTTTTGGATTTCCTTTCTTCTTTTGAACTCTTCAAGTGTGAGGATTGGAATTTCTTTAATTGATCGAACAATTTCTTCTATCTGTTCTTTATAACCTTCAAGGATATTTTTAATTTCGGATTTAATTTCTTCTTCTTTTTTCCCTGCAATTTCTTCTTTTAGGAGTTGACGGTATTCCTCTATAGATATTTTCACTGTTTTTTGTATAAGATCAGGAATCTTTTCTTCCTGCTCCTTACTCCACTTATCTGGATTTATCTTAACTTCTCCTATAGCCTTGCCTAACGAGAACGTGATTATTCCGAAAAACGTAAGAGCTGGATTAAGTTCAATGTTAATGCCTTGTTTTTTCAGCCATTCCTTAATTTTTTTCCCGATCATTTCAATTAAACCTCACATCATAAACTACCTTTTCAGTCTCGTATTCATCACTAAAGTTTGCTTTTTGCTCCATTATTAGGGATATCCAAACAATTAGGATAAAAATGCTTTATAACAAGTCCCTTTTTACAAAAATCTGAATCATTTTTAGCTTTTATTTATTTTATTAATTTTCACCCCAAAAGTCAAGCTTTTTCAGTTGAAGGCTTATCTTTAAGATGAAAGGGTCAACTAAAATTTCTTTTCCTACACGGATAGATGTGTGCCTATGTTTCCAAAACTTTGTTGATGTAAAAATAAATTTTTACACTCCAAATTTTTTTTGAAGCAAAAACAAGTTTTTACACTCCTATCACCTACAACCTATCACCCACAACCTACAACCTACCACCTATCTCCTCAAAAGCGTAACAAAAAGCCCTGCCATTATCAATATTGTCCCGAGCCAGACTAAGCTGATAAGTGGCTTTTTGCTCACCTCTAAGACTAAAACCTCTTTTTGCTCCTCATCCACCAAAGCTAAGGAAACCATTTTTCTGTCTGCATCCACTTCATCTAAATACAATAACTCTCCACCGGAAAGCTTTGCTCCAACCTGCTCTTTTTCCTCAGCCCCTAAAATTAACAAAGGAACTAAAGTATCCTTTACCCCATCCTTTTCCACTTCTAAGACCACTCCCACAGCGATTTCCCCACCTTCTCCATGAGAAGTGATATCAAAACTTAAAAATTTTATCAAGTAGCCCTTTATCTCGGTGGAATCCCCTTTGGTCAAACTAAAACTTTCCCAGTTTTCCTGTATATCAGATGGTGCTAAATAGAGGTCAGATAAAAAACCATACTCGATATGTGGGCTCCTCACTATGGACTCCGTATACTGGCTAAAGTAGAATTTTGGTTTGGCTGAAAAGCTTTTATTGTTTTTCTCAACATCAATCTGTAAAAAGTTATCCTCATCCAGAAAAGAGCCTTTCATTCCCTTATAGATGAATTTATACTCAAAAACTTCTTTCTGCTCACCCAATGGCAGATTAATTGTTTCTGTGACATTGTAACCTGATGAGAACAAAACTCCTACAAGCATTATCCCGAATCCGATATGTGAAAGATACCCTCCAAAAGATTTTGACCCTTTCTTTATCCTTTGAAAAAGTGCCTTCAAATTGGTGAAAAAGACCAAAAGAAATAAAAATAAAAATACAGAATAGAGAGTTGAGCGAACCATAAAGAAAATCGCTAAAATTGTTAAAATAATTGAGATGAACACAGGGTAATAAAGCTTTTTCAAAATCTCAAAAGGCTTTGAGCTTTTCCACAATAAAACCGGCGCAACTCCTAAAATTATGCCGATTATTATGGCTATTGGAAAGTTAGTTCGAATATAATAGATTGTATGAACTTTGGATGGGTTTCCAAAAAGTCCGGTGATAATAGGAGATGAGGTTCCTAAAAGTATTAGGATAGCACTCGCTAAAATGAATATCAAGCCTAATAACACACCGAAACTCTGGGATAAAAAATTAAGATTTGAGGGATGTGATTTTATCTTAGAAAAACGTAAAAGAAAAAATCCTAATGAGAAAAAAGTGAAAAAAAGCATCCCCAAGACCAAAAAGAGATTTATACCTAAATCGGTAAAAGAGTGCACAGAGAAATCAGCCAAAACCCCTGACCTGGTTAAAAAAGTTCCGTATAAGACTAAAAGAAAGGTTGCGATTGCTAAAAAAAGATTGGTCTTGGAAAGACTTTTATCTCTTCTCCCTAATAGGATCCCGTGCAGTAGGGCAACAGAAAAAAGCCAGGGAATCAAAGAGGCATTCTCCACCGGGTCCCATCCCCAGTAACCCCCCCAGCCTAAGACCTTATAAGCCCAGTATCCGCCAGAGAAGACCCCTGCTCCTAAAAATAATAAACCGAATGATATCCAGGGCAAAGAGTTATCTATCCAGTATTCATATCTATTTTTTACTAAAGATGTCACAGCGAAACAGAAAGGAATTGCTAAAGCGGAATATCCGATAAATATCAAAGGTGGATGAATCACCATCCAGAAATCCAAAAGCAAAGGGTTCAGTCCTCTCCCATCTTCTGGAACTACTGGCAAAAGCTCAAAAGGGCTTTTTTTCAAAAGCAATGTCAAAAGAAAAATCTGAACCAGTAAAAAGAAAAATAAAGTTAGCCAATCTTTGTTATTTGATTTTTTTATCAGAAAAAGACCTAATATCGAGCCCAAAAAAACCCAAAGAAGAAATGTCCCTTCCTGCCCAGCCCAGAACGAGGAGATGAGATAAAAAAAAGGCAGGTTTTTTGAGGAATATCCATAAACATAAGAAAACTCGAAGTGGTGGGTCAAAAAAAGTATGAATAAATAAATTGTGGCAAAAGAGGTGAAAAATAAAAAACCATAATAAAATTTTTTGCCCAAAGAGGTTGCAAAAAGATTTTTCTTAGAAGCTATTAAAAAAAATAAAGCGGAGAAAACCGCACAAAATAAAGCCAAATACAGGCTAAGATTTCCCCAAATCATTATCTTTCATTTCCCTGATATTTGGAAGGACATTTTACCAAGACTTGTTCAGCAACGAATTTGTCAAATTCATATTTTCCTATAACAACAATATCAGTGGCATTTTCGAAATTGGCCGGTTTAATACCGTCATAGACCACAGAAAGTCTCTCTCCCTTTTGATTTTTCAGGGTGAAATATAATAGATTTTTTTTTAGGTCATATTCTGTCTCATCCAAAACCAGTTTCCCGATAATCTGAACAACACCTTCAGATTTTTTCGCCTGCTCAAAGCTCACATAGGGAGTTAAGTTTTTTCTGAAGGATAATGCTCCGAAAACCATAAAAACAATTATTATAAAAATCCCGATGAAAACTTTGAGATTCATCTTCTTTCCAACTCTTTAATTCTTTTATCCAACCTCAATAAATAAAAAAAGATCCCAATCCAGGAGACTAAAGTAACTATCAAAGTTATGTAGTTAGAGCTCATAACCACTCCTTTTTTCTTTTTCAAAAGAAATTTTTAAAAGTGAGACCTCTAATTTATAGATCCACAAAAAAAGAAAGGAAAATCCTAAAAGTGAAGTTAAAAATAAAACAAGCAGTTTGAAAGGAAGCTGGAGTCTAAAACTTGCATCAATTATAGAATCGGCGGGATGAAGAGATTGAAAAACTCTTGGGACAACAAATACAAAAAATGGGACTGAGCAAAAGGCTAAGATCGAATAGACCGAGGCAAAAACAGCCCTTCTTTTTTCGTTATCTATTGCTGATCTTAAGGCGAAGTAGGCTCCATAGATTAAAATTAAAATAAAGACCGAAGTCTGCCTCGGGTCCCAGTTCCAGAAAGTTCCCCAGCTATATTTGGCAAAAATTGAGCCTGATAGTAAAGCTAAAAAACAGAATAAAAATCCTAAACGAGAGGCACAAGCTGCTTTTATATCATATCCAAAATAGTGATTTTTAAGATACAGAATGCTATTTCTCATCGACATAAAAAAAGCCAAAACAGCAACCCAGGCAAAAGGAACGTGAAAATAGAATATCCTCGAGACCTCACCCAACTCTTTTTGAGGCGGAGGTAAAAGAAAGGCAAAGATTATGACTATGCTGAGCAAAATTCCTGTTATGATTTTTAACAAAAGTTTTACTCCTTCCAGATAAATTCAAAAAGCAAAAATGATAAAACCAGCAT
>JAUWYR010000062.1 GCA_030615745.1 Candidatus Zixiibacteriota bacterium
ATTCCACTCAAACTGGGAAAGAATGTTCCCCTCCGTATCCATATGATAGATAATGTTATAACCCTCTGCTACACTCGAAGTCCAAAGATAGGTCCCATCCCAGGTCAAACCCCAGGTGCCGTGTGAACCCGGCGCCTGAAATCGGTTAATTACCTTTTGTCCGTAAGCCATTGAGCTTCCCAAAAGGAATACCAAGGACAAAGCTATTAAGAATGCTATGGCTCTTTTCATGTTAACCCCCGGGTTAAATGTTTAAGAAAACAAACTTACCTCTGTTTAAAATCAACCATGCCCACGTAGGAATTTTTAAACGAAATCTATTAATATTACCTACCTTTAGGTAAAATAGTTTTTTCTCCATCAATTGTCAAGAAAAAAACGAATTTTTTTGTACTTTATAGGTAGATTGTATCCAGGTGCTTTGTTACTATGTGGAGCATTCATAGTAAAAGTTTATAGACCTTACTTAAAAAGACTTTTTTAGTCCTGGTTGGAAAAGTATCCGACTAAATACTATGACTATAAATATTTTGTATTCTTTTTTAGTGACAAATAAAGCTTATATATTATTGACTTAAATTCAGCTTAAACATTCAGAGAAAATAAAAAGCACCCTAAGGTAAAGGGGCTTTATAAAGGACAAAATTTTAAGATTAAGCTACTTCCCACTACATGGAGGAGGACCACCTTTAAAAAGATAGTTTGCTAAATATACCACATCGGAAAGGTCGATCTTACCGTCACAGTTCACATCGCCGTTTTGCGATCCTGGACCTCCTCCAGTAAAGGAAACCAAATAGCCATCATCATAAAATATCGCAGGATGCTGTTTTCCTCCCCATAATACTAATTCTTGGGTAGTAGGTATCAAAACCATAGATTGTGCTTCCCTTACGATAAGTGGAAAAATCTTAGTCCACGACGATGAACCCAGGTTAAACTCCCAGAAATCGTCAAAATGAATCCACCCCTCACCTATTCCCCCAAACATTATGATTCTGTTATTAGTAGCATCATACACCGCAGAATGACTGTCCCGACCCAAGGGTAGTTCGCCATCGGCTTCTATCTGAGCCCATTGATAGGTAGAAAGATCCAAGGAATAAAGGTCATTATAGCGGTGCTCACCATATAAATCTCTGGAATATCCACCGAACAGAATCATTACGTTATCCGTGGGAATAAAAGTGGCTGAATGATATTGGCGTGGAGAAGGTATATCCCCACTTAGAGAGACCGGACTCCAAGTTAGTGTCTTTAAATCCAGAACCCAAAGGTCATTGAAGAAATAGTCTAAATCCCTTCCTCCAAAAACAACCATAGAACTATCGCTGGGATTATATATTGCAGAATGACCCCAGCGAGGAGAAGGAGGAGTACTGTAATAAGTTTCTTTTGCTCTTTTGTCAAGCAAAAATCAAATCATTTAATAGGGAATATATTATCAAACACTTTTTTTGCCGAGGATTTTTGCGAATAACGACCCTATGAATTAAGTGGTAGATTAGTACAGAGACGTATCCTTAGATTTTATAGATTAAAAGCAAGTTGTTCCTTACTGTGTATTGCTTTACTAAAGTCGCCTTCTTCATCACTTCAGGATAGTTTTCCCAAAAGAACTTATCCTCCCATCCCCCTTTAAAGATCACAAGATGGGTTACTTCAAATCTTTCTAGAACCCTATCTTTATTAGCAAAAGCTTGCATCACTATAGCGCGATGACTATTCTCCAAACATACCGCCCCTGCCCAGGGACCTGCTATAACACTTTTAGAAGGAAGCGATCTTAGGTCTCTGGAGATGTAATAAAGATCGGTCTGAGCATTAGAAGCCCAAGAGGAATACTGGTTTAATTGAATCAAAAGAAAAAGCAAAATCAATACAAAAAGGAGGGAAGTTGCAAAAGATTTTTTTATTTTTAATCCTTTTTTAAACACTTTAAAAGACCGAGCCAGGTATAAAACAAAAAGGATAACAGAAGCTAAAATAACTGACCTTAAAAATAAAGCTTGATGATCACTTAAAAGTCTCGACAGATTATAAAAATAACTTTTAATATCCGAGGTGAAAACTGAAATTAAAGGAACAAAGGATTGATAGTGGGTAAGGACATAAACGATCACCAGGAAAATCAGGTTATAGCTAAATACTAAAAGGGTAACCCACCAGATGAACAATGTAAAAACTTGCAACTTCCCCTCAGTTTTAAAAAGCTTTATCTCAGATAGTTTTCCGATAGAGAAACCAGCTAATATACATAAGGGAGGAATCAAAATCATCTGATAGCGAACAGGGTGGTAGTTGGTGAAGGACAAAAAAAACATTCCAAAAAATAGCCATAAAAAAGAGATGAATTCCAAAGAGTTTGAACTTTTCAACTTTTCTTTCAGGTTCGTAAACCAAAAGAGCAAATATGAAAAACTTAAAATAAAGATCAGTGGCATTCGGTTAAATAATCTGTCATTGGTACCCAAATTGAGGAAATTTTTTATAAATTCGAAGATGGTTTCCGGTTTTCCAGCAGGAGATTTAAATGAATTGGCGATGATATAGTTTAATACATCAGATTTGAAAGGGAGAAATATAAGAAGGACCCAAGCTAAGCTCACCAAACAAAGACCGAACGCAATATAATAGAGTGGTTTGAATTTTATTAGTTTGAAATTCTTAAAAAGAGAGCCCCATTTCAATCTTATAAAATCTAATATCAAAATTGGGAGGAAAAAAAGACCCAATATTTTAACAAAGAAAGTTGCGATACCCAAACATATTCCAGCAAAAATGTAAAAAATCTCTTTTTCTTTTCCAAGTTGCCAGAAATATATGCTTAAAATTATGAAAAAAAGCAGATCAGTCTCTTCTAAGGCTAAGCGATTATGCATTAGATAAACGAAGTTAAAACCCAAAAGGAGAATGCTTAAAAGAGCGTATTTTGTCATTTTTTCCTTTTTGATCACCAAAAATAAAAAGAGCAAGGTTAAAAGGCTAAAAAAAATAGGAATTGACCTTGCCTGTGCAAAACCATAACCAAATATTTTGAAAACCAAAAAAGTTATAACAGTGATAAGAGGTGATATACCCATCCGAAAAAAATCATCCAGCTTCCATTCACCGAAAAAAAGCTTATTTCGGGCATTGATCACCACATGACCTTCATCAGTAAAGGGACCTAAGCTCCAGGAAAGATTCAAAGGAGGGTCTGCGTTTAAGTGATAGAAACGCAAGTAAAAAGAAAAAAACAAAATTACAGCTAAAAGAAGATAGTGGATATAAGGAGAAGAGAAAAAATCGGACCTTTTCTTTTCAATTTTTGTAGATTTTTCTATTTTTTTGCTTTTTCTCTTCAAAGTCTTACCATTCCTCAAACGTTTGATAGCAGTTGGAGACTTGTGTTTACGCCAGTGTCTTTTAACTAACCACAGAAAATTATCAATTATGGGTTAAATAGTCTGCATTTCAAGATATGGTTTTTATGTAGAAAAAATCTGAACATAGCCCATAAGGTCTTGAGACCATAGATCAGAGAGACTTTAAAATTGACCGATGAAGCCTCCTTGAAGTATTTAGTTGTAACCGGCACCTCCGCTATTCTCATTCCAAATGCCACTCCCTGTGCAATTATCTGGCTATCGAAAACAAAATCGTTGGAATTACGTAAAAAAGGAACTTTCTCTAAAAACTTTCGACTGTAAGCTCTGTAACCAGTGTGAAGTTCTGAAAGCTTCTTTCTTAGAATGAAATTCTCGATAGTGGTTAAGATTCTGTTGGCAATAAACTTATAGAGAGGCATTCCACTTTTAAGAGCAGAGCCTTTAATCAAAAGTCTTGAGCCTAACACCATATCCGCCTGCTCTCTTTTTATTGGTTTAATTATTTGAGGAATAAAGCTCGGATCATATTGCCCATCCGGATGAAGCATAATCACTACATCCGCACCATCTCTTAGAGCTTCCATATAACAGGTCTTTTGATTACCCCCGTATCCAACATTATGGGGATGGGTGATAAGTTTCATGTTTAAGGTCTTAGCGATCTTTACTGTGTCATCTATTGAAGCATCGTCCACCACAATCACCTCATCGATTAAATCCATAGGTATATTTTTATAGGTAGCGTTTAAGGTCTTGGCTGCATTGTAAGCCGGCATCACCACTACCACTTTTAAAGGTGATCTGTTTTTCTGCTGAAAACCCATTTTTTTGAAAAGAGAACCTTCAAAGAGATTTTCTATTTTATTATAACTTTTTAACTAAAAATGTCAAGATTCAGCAAAGGTTTTTTACTGTTTGTCTTCCTTTTCCCTTACCCCTTTTAAAGAAAGATGTTCTTTTTTTAAATAATAAAATCCTAATGCTGTTACCGGTAGATATTGACTTATCCATAAGACCACAGAGAAGGAAAAAGCAATGCTTTTTTCTATTCCGAAAATCCCTAAAGCTAAAATACATGCAAACTGAAAAGTCCCGACGAATCCTGGAGATGAAGGGAGCATTACCCCTAAGGCTACTATTACTAAGAGAATAAAAGAGGCATGAAATGGAGGAGTAAGACCAAAGGCTAAAAAAATAAAATAATTGCTTGTCCCTACGATAACCCATATTAAAAAAGACAAAAATATTATCCAGATCATACTGGGAAGATTTCTGAAAACTTTTAAGCCGGTGGTAAATTTAAAAAGTACCTCATTGGCTTTATGAAAGAGTTTTGGGGGCAAAAACCTTAGAATTTTCTCAAAAAACTTTAAAGTTGGCTTTGTTTTTATCTCCAAAAAGATCAAAAACAAAAGAAGGACGATATTTAAAATCAAAGTCAGATTTCCGGCCTTTTTAACTATATCTGGAAAAGAAGAAAAAAGTAGGGTTATCCATAAGATTAGAAGAAGAGAGAATCCGTCGAATACCCTTTCCACAACGATGGTGGCAAAAGAAGCACTTCTTGAAATTTCAGCTTTACTCCCTAATGAATACGCTCTTACGACCTCACCTAATCTTACTGGAAGGACATTGTTAGCCATAAAACCTATCATAGTTGCGGAGAAAAGGCGATGCATTGAAAGCTTCTTTATAGGATTAACCAAAAATTTCCATCTGTAGGCGCGAAGCCAGTAACTGAACATCATCAAAGCCATATTGGGGAAAACCCAGAAATAATCAGCATCCCTTAATGCACCCCATAGCTGGGCAAAATCGACTTTGTGAATAGCAAGATATAAAAAGATTAAGCTTATTACCAGTCCTAAAAAAAATCTTTTTTTCAGCTCCATTTTTCTTGAACTATATTCTCCATTAAAAGAAATGCCTGTTCAGTTGTCTTTTCCCAGCTGAAGTTTTTCGCCCACAAAAGCCCTCCGGATGAGAGCTTATCCCTTAATTTTTGATCTGTGAATATAATTATCAGAAGCTCCGATAATCTTTTCGAATCTCCATAGGGAAACAAAAATCCAGACTCCCCATCTTTTACCGAATCTTTTAGACCTGGAACATCAGAGGCCAAAACAGGTGTGCCGCAGGCATTAGCTTCAATATTGGTTAGCCCCCAACCCTCCTTCAAAGAAGGGTAAACTGAAACCCAGGCTCTTTGAAACCACTTAATTTTCTCTTCCTGAGATACATATCCGGTAAAATAGATTTTTTTTTCTAAGTTCAAATTTCCCACTTGCTTTTTTAACTCTAAAGAATAGTCCCCATCTCCTATTATGGCTAAATTTGCCTCCGGTAACTTTTTTAAAACCAGACTGAACGCATCGATCAAAACATCAATCGATTTATATCTTTTGATTCTTCCCACATACAAAGCTAAGGGATTTTTCTCTTTTTCCACCTCTGGATTTGGTCTGTAAAGAGTGTGTTCGGTCCCACATTTTATGACCTTAATATTTTTAGCCGGGATTTTCCTTTTTATCAAATCCTTTTTTGTGCTCTCTGAGATAACCAAAAATTTTTTGTCTTTGTAAATTCTTGGAATAAGTTTTTCCGAAAGAAAAATGTAAAGTCCCAAAATATAATTTATCTCCTGAAAAACAGAATCAGCGAAAAGATGTGGAATTATAATCAAAGTTGGTAGATGGTGTAAAAGAGCTATGTAAAAAGGGATTTTATTTATATCCTCTATTACCAGATCGGGTTTCTCCTGCCTTAAAAGTGAAGGGAGAAGATTAAAGGCGACAAGATTAAAATTATATCTTGATCCCTTTCTAACTATCTTTATGCCATCCTTTCTCTCAATTCTTTTGGCATTAGGATAAGAGCTACAGAAAAGGGTAATCTCGTGCCCTTTTTTTGCAATTCTTTTTAAAATCTCCTCCAAATGAACCTCAGCTCCACCTGCCTGTGGATTAGAAGGGTCTTGCCAGTTTATCGCCAGAATTTTCATGAAAACCCCTTTTTTTAAAAGATCAATTTTTGATCTGAGGATTTTGGTTTGTGGTTTCGGGCTCTGGGAATTTGAAATCCAGAGACTTTATCTGATTTAAAACTGAGCGGGCATAGTTATCTTCGGGATTATGTGAAATCCAATTTTCCAACAACAGGGTAAGTTTCTCTCTTTGTTTTTTCTGATAATAATGACTTAAAAGAAATTGTAAGCCTGGCTTAAAGGATGGACTCTCTTCTAAGACCTTTTCAATCAATTCCACAGCTTTATCTTGCTCACCTTTATTTCGGTAAAAGGAAGCCAGTGTCAAAAAAATGTAGTCTTTTTTATCGGTTTCGAGTATTTCGTTTCTCTCCATAATTTTTTGTGCTTCATCCATTCTTTCCATTTGTCCATATAACTGAACTAAAAATCCATAAGGTCGCCAATCCCAGGGTAACATCTCTAAGTTCTTAAGTGCAACCTCCTCAGCGCGTTTGAACTTTCCCGCTCTTCTCAAGGTGTCAGCTAAGGTCAAAAATGAGCTGGAATAATTGGCTAAAAGTCTAAAATCGTTTTCGTCTTTAATAATATTTGGATCAGAAATCCCTCTGAATTTAAACACCTTAAAAAGTTTCTCCTCCATTTCCTCAACATCCACCATGAATCTTCCTCCCTCTTTTACCACCCGATAAGCCATCCCCTCCATCCTCAAATGATCATCCAAGGGCTCACCCTTATAGACTTTGTTATCTGGAGAAACAGTGGTGGCGAAATAAACAGGATATTTCCATCTATTTGCATCAAGTATGTTATCGATCATAAGATCCTGGACTCTGAATATTTTCCCATCCTGGGTCCTTATCGGTATTAATCTTTCTATCTCTTTATCAGTAAAACTTATCGGCACACCCATCCTGTTTTTAAGTTGAAGTATATACCAATGGGTGTTTAGAAGGCTCAAGTTGACAATTCTCACATCTTTTCTTACCCCATCAACTTCTTGTATAAACCATAAAGGAAATGTATCGTTGTCTCCATTGGTGAAAAGTATTGCATTCTTATCGCAGGAGTTCAAAAGATTATAGGCGTAGTCCCAGGGTAGATAATTGCCGCTTCGGTCGTTATGTGAATTGTAATTTTTGTTAAAAGCCAGGGAGGGCAAAAACAAAAGTAAAGCGATAACTATATAACCTATGATATTTAAAAATATTTTGTTTGACTTAAACTTCTCTATTATCTCCCCAATTACTTTTACCAACCCTGCTG
>JAUWYR010000058.1 GCA_030615745.1 Candidatus Zixiibacteriota bacterium
ATCGGTATCGATCAAGAGATAAGTTTAAGCATCGCTTTGAAGCATATGACCGATAATGGATCCTGGTTTGTTAACAAGGATAAAGCCTTAACCCGGGTGCAGATGTTTCTTAAAGAGCAAGAGATTGGTCATATCAAGACCAGAGTGTGTCGTCCCACCACCAAAGGCAAAGTAGAGAGGTTTCATCGCACCTTGAATGAGGAGTTGATTAAGAAGTTTCGCTTCAAAGACTTAGAAGATGCCCAAAAAGCTTTTGAGGCTTATCGCTATTATTATAACCATCAAAGACCCCATCAGGCTCTGGGCAATCTTCCTCCCCTGGCCGGGCAGGCTATCTCTCGATATAAGTTCGTGTCTCTTGATCGATTCCGACAACGAAAGTTTCCAGAACCACCTGTGCCTATCTTCTATCCACAAGGAAGTTTACTAAGAAAAGTCCGGGGGAATGGCTGTATTTCTTTCAAGGGAAATGAAATCTATATATCCGAAATACTCATTGGAAAAATGGTAAAAATAGAACAAAACAAAAATTGTTTGGAGATCTATTATGATAAAAACCTGATCAAATGTGTTACCTATGTCAGTTGATAGCTTTGTAACCTATCCTACTTGATAATACACTTTAGGCTAACTTGGTCAAGCGTGAGCTTGACCTGGCTTGTGTATTCATAGAGTAAACCCTTTCGGGTTTACAAGTCAAGCTAAAGCTTGACACTCCAGAAATCATTTCTCCTTTCTCAACTCTCCCAGCACCCTCCCCATATCCTCCGGCAGCTCCGTTTCAAACTCCATATATTTTTCTGTCCTCGGATGGATAAAACCCAATTTTTTAGAATGAAGTGCCTGGCGGTCGATTAGTTTTAAGAGATGGTTCGCCGAAGTTTTTAGGTGAGTATCACTGATACTTTTTACCCACTTCTGGCGTCCGCCATAATCCGGGTCACCCAATATAGGATGTCCAATAAATGACAGATGGACCCTTATCTGATGTGTCCTTCCAGTTAAAAGCTTTATGGAAACCAAATCACAAAGCCTAAATCTTTCCAGAACCTTATACTCGGTTACAGCTTCCCTACCTTTAATTCCTGTCACTTTCATCTTTTTTCTTTCGGTAACTGACCTTCCTATGGGCGCTTCAATTCTCCCTTCATCTAAAGGTAGGGAGCCCCAACTGATAGCATAATACTGTTTCAAAATCGTCCTTCTGGTGAGTTGAGAGGATAAACTATTATGAGCAAAGTCATTTTTCGCAACGACCAAAAGCCCGGAGGTTCCCTTATCTAACCGGTGAACTATCCCCGGACGTAGAAAGCCAGACACACCTGAGAGCTTTCTACAATGATATAGTAATGCATTTACCAAAGTACCATCAGGATTACCAAAAGCTGGATGAACCACCATCCCCGCGGATTTATTTACCACTAAAAGGTCTTTATCCTCATAAACGATATCAATGGGGATTTTCTCAGGCTTTGCTTTTAACTCCTTTGGAGGTGGTATCTCGACTTTTATCCTATCCCCTTTTTTAACTTTATAGTGTGCTTTTACCGTCGTTCCATTAACCAATATCTTTTTTTCAGAGATAAGCTTTTGTATCCTTGAACGTGAGATACCAAGATTTTGCTCAACCAGAAATAGATCCAGCCTCTTTTCTTCAGAGTCTTTTTTTACCTCAAGCTCTTTTTGCGGAGCATCTCCGTATGGATCAAGAGATTGACGATTACAAACCTTCATCTTATTTCTTAGAGGGAAAAAGAACAAAGATAAGGATTATTACCATTCCACAGGTAACCGAGGCATCTGCTAAATTAAAAACAGGCCAGCGGTCTAACTTTATGACACCTAAGATATTTATATTGAAAAAATCAAAGTCTAAAAAATCTAAGACCTGACCAAAGCGAAAGCGGTCAACAACATTGCCCAAAGCCCCACCTAAAATCAGTGCCCATCCGAGCCTATAGAATCTAATGTCAATTTTGGTGCGAAAGAAAAAATATGAAGCTAAAAAAATAGCTGAGATTGCAACAATAGTGTAGCAAGTTCCACTAAGTATCCTTGTTCCGAAAACACCACCTGGGTTTAAAACATAAGTAATTTTAAAAAAATTGCCCAAGACAAAAATAGATTCTCCTAAATTCAAGCTTTTTTCAACGAGTGTCTTGGAGAGTTGGTCTAAGATGAGTATTAAAATAGATACTCCCAAAAGATAAAGCTTTTTGGTGGTATCCTTTTTTTCATTATCCAAGTCCAATCCCTGTTTACTGGCCCTGCTTGAGTTTTTCTTTCTCTTCCTTCTCCTTACAGTTAATGCAAAGCCTGGCATGAGGAACCGCTTCAAGCCTTGCCCGACTGATCGGCTTTCCACACTCTAAGCACTTACCATAGGTTTTGTCTTTTATCCTTCTCAGAGCTTCGTCGATATGATACAGAAGTCTCCCATCCTTGGATGCTAAAAGAAAAGCCTTCTCCCTTTCCATAGCATCAGTCCCCTGATCAGCCATGTGATAGGAGTAGGAGGAAATATCACCAGCTGAATCCTTTGGGGTCGTCTCTAAAACCGCCTTTTTCAAATGTCCCATCTCTGAAATCAACTTCTTCCGCTTTTCCAAAAGCAGAGCCTCGAACTTCTCAAGCTCTTTCTTTTTCATCTTACCCTTCCTTAAAAGTTCTGGACAAAGAGATTTTCGCCTTTTCCCCATTGATATCCCACTCCCCAGAATATTCAAAATCTTTACCGATTCTTGTCATCTTTTCAGCTAATGTTTCCTTTTTTATATACTCTTCGAATCTATCTAAAGCTTTGTAAAGTCTTTTAGTGCTTTTAATATCAACGACTATTTTATCCATAACCTCAAAACCTGCGGACTTTCTCATATTCTGAATTTTGTTCACCAGCTCCCGGGCAAATCCTTCATTTTTCAAATCTTCATTTAATACGACAAAAAGAAAAACTTTATAGCCAAAATCTGACTCGACCATCCATCCATTTTTCCCCTCCTCTTTAATTTCTACCTCATCTGAATTTAAATCGATTCTCTCTCCATTAAACTTTAGCGAAAACTTACGGTCTTTTCTAAATTTTTTTAACTTATCCTGAGACAAAGATGAAATAAGTTCAGCCACTTTTTTAGCTTTTTCGCCAAATCTTGGGCCAAGCAACCTGAAATCAGGATGTGCTTTTAAAGTTACAAAAGGCAAATCATCAAAAATCACTTCTACCTTTTTAACATTCACCTCATCTTTTAAAAGATCGAACAATGGGGGAATTTTCTCTTTAAGCTTTTCAGATGGCAACATCACTTTTAGCTTCTCAAGGGGTTGTCTTATCTTTATTTTCGCCTTATTCCTTGCTGCTCGACCCAAAGAGGAGATTTTTTTTATTGCTTCCATACCCTCCTCTAAGCCCTGGTTAATGAAAAGGTCTTGTGCTTGTGGATAGAAATCAAGATGAACGCTTTGTTTTTTTCCTTTCTTTAACTTAGCTGAAAGCTGTTGATAAAGCTCCTCAGAGATAAAGGGTGTGTAAGGCGCTAAAAGCTTGACCAAGGTTAAAAGAGTTTCCCATAAGGTTAAAAAAGCTTCGATTTTGTCCTTTTCCATCCCGGACTGCCAAAATCTTTTTCTGTTGCGTCTGACATACCAATTTGAAAGGTCCTCTATTAAAAAATCTTGCATATTCCTTGAGGCTCTTGTGATATCGTAGTTATCCAGATTTTCGCTTGTCTTCTTGATCAGAGAATTCAGCCTTGAGACCAACCAGCGATCGATCAAAGCTCTTTTTTCAACTGGGGAATTATACTGGGTTGGGTCAAAATTGTCGATATTAGCGTAGAGTGCAAAAAACGAATATGTGTTCCGCAAAGTGCTTAGAAGTTTTCGACCAACCTCAGTTATACCTTCCTTTGAAAACCTGGTAGGAAACCATGGATGACTTACCGAGACCAAATACCACCTCAAAGCATCTGCTCCCTGAACATCTAAAACCTCCCAGGGGTCGATAACGTTCCCCTTAGATTTGCTCATTTTAACTCCATCTTTATCCTGGATCAGCTCAATCACTATAACATTTTTGTAAGCGGGCTTTTCAAAAAGAAAAACAGAGATAGCCAGAAGGCTATAAAACCATCCGCGCGTTTGGTCCACCGCTTCTGAGATGAAATCGCAGGGGAATTTAGCTTTGAACTCATCCAAATTCTCAAATGGGTAGTGCCACTGAGCAAATGGCATAGCTCCTGAATCAAACCAACAATCGATAACCTCAGGAGTCCTTCTCATCAATCCAGAACAACTCAGGCATTTGAATGTTATAGAGTCGATCATTGGCTTATGAAGGTCAAGATTTTCAGGAAGTTCTCCAGAAAGATCTTTCAGTTCTTTTGTTGATGAGATACTTTTTTTCTTCCCACATGATTCACAAATCCATATATTCAAAGGGGTTCCCCAGAACCTTTCTCTTGAGAGTGCCCAATCAACATTACCCTCAAGCCATTCCCCAAAACGTCCTGTCCCCATCTCTGGTGGTTGCCAGTTAATTTTTTTATTATTAGAAATTAACTTATCTTTGTATGCTGTGGTCTTGATATACCACGACTTTCTGGCATAGTAGATAAGAGGAGACTCACACCTCCAGCAAAAAGGATATGTATGCAGATATTTCCCCTCATCAAAAAGCAAACCTCTCTTTTTTAAATCCTCCAGGATCTGAGGGTCAGCATCCTTTACAAACATCCCTCTCCAGGGCAAGACCTCCTCAGTAAATTTTCCAAATGTATCCACTGGCTGAACCAAAGGCAGAGAATATACTTTGGAAAGCTCATAATCATCTTCACCAAAAGCTGGTGCGATATGAACAATTCCGGTCCCCTCCTCCAAAGAGACAAAATCAGCTAAAGTGACATAATATGCCTTAGATTTATCTGTTTTCACAAACTCAAAAAGTGGTTTATATCTTTTTCTCTCTAATTCTTTACCTTTGAACTCCTCAAGAATTTTATAATCGTCTTTTAAAACGGAATCTAAGAGCGCTTTAGCCAAAATTATTTTTTTCCCTTTATGTTCAACTTTGGCATAGGTGATATCAGGACCTAATGCTAAGGCTACGTTGGAGATTAAAGTCCAGGGTGTGGTTGTCCATACCAGAAAATAAGTGTTTTCTTCATCCTCAAGTTCCATCTTCACAAATACAGATGGATCCTCAACCTGTTCGTATCCCTGTGCCACCTCATGGCTGGAAAGGGCGGTTCCGCATCTCGGACAATAGGGAACTATCTTATAACCGAGGTAGATTAACCCCCTTTTAAAATATTCAGATAAGCTCCACCATACCGACTCTATATATTCATTTGACAATGTGATATAAGCATCATCCAGATCAAGCCAGTAACCGATCCTTTTTGTCAAATCATCCCATTCCTTAAGATACCTGAAAACACTCTCTTTACATTTCGAATTAAATTTTTCTATACCATATTTCTCTACATCAGCTTTGGTTTTAAGACCAAGCTCTTTTTCGACCTCGATCTCCACTGGAAGACCGTGAGTATCCCATCCAGCCTTGCGGTCAACTCGAAAGTCTCTCATGGTCTTATATCTGCAGATCAAATCCTTTATCGTCCTTGAGATAACATGATGAATGCCCGGTTTTCCATTAGCAGTTGGGGGACCTTCATAGAATACAAAATGGGGACGATCTTTTCTGGTCTCAATGCTCTTTTCGAAAATTTTATTTTTCTCCCAGAAAGAGAGTATCTTCTTCTCCATCTCAGGATAGTTGAAGTCTTCTTTTATTTCCTTGAAGATTTTCACTTTGCACCTTTTAAATCTTTATTTTTTCTATGACTTTTACCATAATCTTTTTTAAATTCGGCTCAGCAAGCTTAGCTGTTTGAATCACATCCTCTAAGGATGTGGGCTTTAAAGCATCAGGCAAGCCCATATCAGTTATAACAGAAAAGCCCAAAACCTTCATTCCCTGATGTCTTGCCACGATAACCTCTGGCACAGTCGACATCCCAACCACATCAGCTCCTATCCTTCTCAAGAAACGATATTCAGCCGCAGTCTCTAAATTTGGTCCAGCAACTGCGACATAGACCCCTTTCTGTAATTTTATCCCAAGCTCTAAGGCGACCTCCTCTGCTAAAGCGAGCAAATCTTTATCATAGCAGTTATACATATCTGGAAATCTCGGACCCAAGCTCTCATCATTTTTACCCCTTAATGGATTATCCCCCAAAAGATTAATATGGTCAGAGATAACCATTATATCTCCTGATTTAAAGTTTGGATTTAACCCTCCACAGGCATTGGAGACTAAAAGAATTTGCGCGCCCAATTCTTTCATCACCCTCACCGGATATGTGATCTTTTGCATAGTGTAGCCCTCGTAATAATGGAATCTCCCCTGCATTGCAACCACCTTTTTTCCGGAGAGTGTGCCAAATAGAAGTCTTCCAAAATGAGATTCCACAGTCGATACCGGGAAAAATGGAATATATTCATAGGAGATAGCTGTCTCAACCTCTATATCCTCGGCTAAACCTCCTAAACCTGTCCCTAATATTATTCCAAGCTCAGGCACAAATTCTGTTCTGCCCCTGATATATTCAACTCCCCCCTTTATCCTCTCTTTTAAATCCTCCATCTCCAATTTCCTTTTTTATTTTAAGTTAACTTTTAAAAATATTTATACGAAAGATTCATAGAATCGGCAACAAAAACTAAAGCCCTCTTTTTCCAAAAATCGCAGTTCCAATCCTTATCATATTAGATCCCTGCTCAATCGCCACCTGGTAGTCTGAGGTCATTCCCATAGATAGATACTCCATCTCAATTTCTGGAATTTTCTCTTTTTTTATCTTTTCAAAAATTTCTTTTAACAACTTAAAACATGGTCTTACCTTATTTAAGTCAGGTGTGAAAAGTCCGATGGTCATTAAACCTTTAATTTTCAAACCTTCTAAATTAGAAATCTTTTTGACGAAATCCAAAACCTCATCCGGTTTCAATCCAAACTTCGTCTGTTCTTGTGAGGTGTTAACCTCAACTAAGACATCGGTAACCTTTCCAACTTCTTTTGCTCTTTTAGAAATCTGATGCGCAAGCTTCAAGCTATCAAGTGACTGAATCATATCAAAAAGCCTCACCGCTTTTTTGACCTTATTGGTCTGAAGATGACCCACAAGATGTTTTTCAAAATCATTCTCTATTTTGGAAAATTTATCTTCCGCCTCCTGAACTTTATTCTCTCCAATTATTTTGATCCCATATCTTAAAGCCTCTTTTATATCTTCGACCCCATAAGTTTTTGATACAGCGACAATTTTTATATCCTTTTGGCTTTTACCAGCTTTCTCAGCTGAAAAAGCAACTTTTTTCATAAGGGTCTTTATGTTTTGTTCAATATCTATCATTTTGCAAGTTATTATAATAAAAAAATTTGATTAAAATGCAAGGAAAAATGAAGAGCAAAATTTCAGGTTATGTGGTGTCTCTAACATTTGCGAAGCATTCTTCGAATCTTTACACTGTCATTGCGAAGCAATCTCTTACCGAGATTCCTCGCTCAACGAGGATATTACATCTGCCTACTGCCTACTGCCTACTTTTAACTCTTTTCTCTTTATTTTTTAATTTTTAACTTTTAATTTTTAATTTTTCCAGCCTTTCCTTCGCATCCTCAACTTCAGGTATTCCCGGGTCAGCATCCTTCCAGATTTCAAGAAATTCCTCATATTTCTCAATTGCCTTATTATTCCAACCAGATTTTTCATAACAGATCCCCAAAAAGTAGGGAATTTTGGAGGAGAAGAGAGGATTTTTCACTTTTGGGAGTATATTCCAATTTAACAGTTTTTCGAATTCCTGCACAGCTTCACCTATCATATCCCTTTCCAGATAAGTTTTTGCCAGCCAGAATCTTATTCCATAGTCATTTTTCTCCTTTTCAGCAAGCCTAATTATTTCCTTTTGGGCTTGCCCAATATCTCCACTGGCATATTTTATCATAAATTCCAGGAAATACCATTGGGATTTCTCACTTTCGGTTTTATCCTTGACCTCCTCACGAACTTCATTTAATATCTTTTCTGCCGTGTCTATTTCCCCCGCTTTCACCAGAAGGTATCCGTAAGAGCATTTGACATCATATAGTACTTCAGGAAAAAGTTCAGCCACAAGCCTTACCATTTTCTGACCGTTTTGCAAGGCCTTATCAAACTCTTTCTTCTCTACATGAATTTTAGCCATTTGGTCATATTTTTCGGCCTGCTGGGCATAAAGCTTGTCCAGCTCATCTGCCGCAATGCCCTGATGTAATATCTTTAATGCCAGGTCGTATTTACCTTGAGATAGAGGAATCAGGGCGAGGTGAGCTCGAGAGATCGATTTAGCTGTTTTCCCGCCGACATCCCCATATCGAAGAAAATATTTCTCGGCATTATCGTATTCTCTCTTATGCAGATACATCAGCCCTAACTTCTCAACACTTGCTTCAAAATCAGGTTTGATCTCCAGAGCCTTCTTATAAGATTCTTTAGCCTTATCAACCTCAGCATGGTGTGCGTAAATATCCCCTCTGGAATCATAAGGGTTGGCTTCTCCCGGAGCTAACTGTATATATTTATTAATAGACTGAATGGCCTCGTCATAACGACCAGCTCTATCATAAGCATAAGCCAACATATTATATGCATCTTTATCCAACGAGTCCAACTCGATCACTTTGTTATATCCAGCAATAGCCTCATCGTAATTTTTCATAATGTAATTTGCCAAAGCCAGATTTTTAATAGCGATCTTCTCGTCAGGATAAAACTTGACCATCTCTTCTAAGATCTGTTTCGCTTCCTGCAATTTCACTTGGAACATCCGATGAAAAGCATCGATCAAAAATTTCTCTTTCTTCGATACCTTATACGAAAACTTGGCTGCCTTCTCCATATAGGTCCTTGCCCTGACCTCGTTGTGGAGGTTAGAGTAGCAAAAAGCCAATCTCAGATAGGCGATGGCAAAGGTTGAATCAATTTTAACTGCTTTTTCAAATTTCTCAGCTGCTTCTTTCATATAGAGTTTATTAAAAAGCTCATTTCCCTCCAGATAAAGCCGTAATGCTTCAGGGGAATGGGTGGTTATGTCTGCCACAGGCTTTTCCTCCTCTTTTCGAGCAAGGGCAGGCAGCTCTAAATCTTTCTTTATCTCATCGGAAAGACTATCTACTAAAGTAAAAATGTTTACACCATTGGGTCCTGCTATTCTCTGGGAGGCAACTACATTTCCGGTCTGGACATCCACCAACTGAGAGGTGATGACTAAGTCAGGTTTGGTTGAAAGTATCTTGCCTAAAAGCATATATTTTGCCTGTGCTTTTTGAGCTACTTCCGAAGCGACCGTTTTATCTATAACTTTTACCCCCTCTTTTCCCATCATCTTGAAAATATCAAAAAGTCTCTGACTGGAAACGACCCTCATATATTGAGATTCTGATAGGTCAGTGATCAGAAGTTCGGAGACCATCTCACCGATTTTCTCCTTATCTTCCTTATCTTTCAAATTTTCAAAATACATTATGGCTAAAGTATTTTCTTCTGCTACCACCTTCTTTCCCGGAACTACATCAAATTTGAAAGGTTTGAGAATTAGGAAAAGCAAAACAAGGACAAAAGCAATTGAGGCAGGAACTATAAAAGGAAGAAGTTTCTTTTTAGGCTTGGGTGGCACAGCTTCTAAAGGAATCTGGGCGGTCTTCACGTATTCCAAACTTTTCTTCTCACGCCTCAAATCCGCTAAAAGATCATCTATGTGTTGATATCTCTCCTCTTTCTCCTTAGACAATGCCTTAAAAACCATATCCTCTAACTTGGCTGAAACCTGATTGTTAAACCGAACTACTGGCTGGGGCTCTTCATTCAGGATGGAATAAATTATGGCTGCCTGATGTTCTCCCTCAAAAGGCAATCGTCCGGTCAAAAGCTCATACAACACTACTCCAAAGGAGAAAATATCTGATCTGGTATCCACTTCCTCTCCAGAAGCTTGCTCAGGAGACATATACGCTGCAGTCCCTAAGGTCGAGCGAGTCTTGGTCAGCTTGGTGGCTCCCTTTAGCTTTGCTAAACCAAAGTCCATTATCTTCACTTGACCTCGAGGAGTGAGCATTACGTTGTCCGATTTGATATCCCTGTGCACAATCCCCTTCTCATGAGCTACAGTCAAACCTTCACATACCTGAATCCCAATATCCAAAACCTTTTTTACCGAAAGTGTCTCTTTTTCAATTATCTTTTTCAAAGTCTTTCCCTCACAATATTCCATGACTATAAACATCTGTCCCTCAAATTCATCGATCTC
>JAUWYR010000026.1 GCA_030615745.1 Candidatus Zixiibacteriota bacterium
CCCTTCACGGGCATGGCTGAAGATTCCATAGGCGTCTTCTGGCGAGCCCATATCAAAAAGCTCAACTAAGATGGTTGGCTGCCTGTCTTTGACCAGACGGAGCACCACCAACTTCTGGAAACCGTATGACCGATAGACCTCTCCAGCTCCGTCGATGTAATCGAAAATGGTCTCTCTATCATAAATTTCAACTTCACCTTGCGCTTTCCAGCCGTGAACCTCATCAGGCACAAACTCTTGCATTCGCATTTTCTTTTTATCCTCAGTTATTGGCGTGCATGTTGTCAATATAGTTGCTATGGGAATCATAAAAAGAAAAACGCTTGTGAACATATATCTTGTAAGACATCTTGGTTTCATTAGTCATCTCCATTAACTAACTATGCCGGAGCCCGGAATCGAACCGGGACGGATAAAAATATCCGAGGGATTTTAAGTCCCTTGCGTCTACCTGTTCCGCCACTCCGGCATTTAAGATAGTTTTTAGTTTATAGTTTTTAGTTGTTAGTCCACACCTCACCACCCTAAAAACTTTATGAGCGTCTGAACCTTTTTCTTTTCTCCTTGGGTATCTTTTCAGTGGCATACTGAATTATAAGTCGGGGCGCTTTATCTTTCCATCTGTATAAGAAATCCTCAACCTCTTTCGGGGCTTTTTTCCAGGTCTCCCTTAAAAGCCAGCCCACTCCCTGGTGCACTACCTTTTCAGGATCAAGGATCAACTGTTTTGCTGTTGTCAAACTCTCTTTGATTTTGTTCTGCTTGGATACAACTTTCACCATGGTTACCGGCATCGCCCTTCTTTTCCATTTGTACGGTGATTTGGTCCATTCTGAGAATTCCTTGAGACTGACTATCTTATCTGTAATAAAATAGTAAAGAATGTCATGACAAGCCCAATCGCAATGAGCCCAGTTGTTGATATATCTTCCAAACCATTTCCCCATTGTGTTAAACAATTGTTTATTATACTGATCCTTCAACCTTATCATAAAATTTATGGCTATAGATTTTTCCTCATACTTGCCCGATTTCAAAAGATTCTCGCAGAGGATGATAATTTCTTTAAGGGTGTAGTTGTCCTTGCAGAGTTTAAACCATTCTTCTGTTTTCTTTTGAAGTTTTTCCCTGTCGATTCCATAGGCATCGTATCCTTCCTTGAAATATCGAGCATATTTTTTGACTATAGCATCATCCGCATTCTTGGCAAGAAATTTTTTTATTTCTTGATGAAGTGTCTGAGTAAGTTTCCTCTGGTTTGACATCCTTGAACTTTGCTAATTAATTATTCGGTTCTCTTAATAGTTTTTAACTAACAACTATTAACTAATAACTAAAAACTATTTAAGAAAGGCGGCTTCCGGATTCGAACCGGAGTATAGAGGTTTTGCAGACCTCCGCCTTACCACTTGGCTAAGCCGCCGTACTCTCCCGCAATTTGCGGGGGAGTAGTTTTTGGTTTATAGTAGATAGTTTTTGGTAAAGCACTTCACTATAAACTATTAACGATTAACTGTTGACCAATTTTTGTCTGAAGGACAAAAATTGGAGCGGGAAACGGGATTCGAACCCGCGACATTCACCTTGGCAAGGTGACGCTCTAGCCAACTGAGCTATTCCCGCTTAAGCTTAACTTTCTTTCAAAATATATATACGCAAAAAAATTTGTCAATGATTTTTTGTTACCACTTTTTTAATCGGTCAAAAGATTTTAAATCTTATCTCTTGATCGATATCGATATTTTTTAAGTCGATTAAAAGCTTGTTGCTTATTATGATTTGGATTTTTCACTAAATGATCAAGAAGGAAAAAATTTAAACAACTTTTTGTTTTAAGTCGTCTAAATATAAGAAATTTTAAAAAGATTTTTTCATTCGCAAAGAGGTGAAAATTTAAAGAAGGGAGAAATTAAAAATTTCGATTTTAAAGGAGACGACCTTGAAAAAGATTTTCTTTTTAACAGTTTTTTTTCTTTTTTTACTTTTTGTTTCAGCATGGTCTAATGAGATAACTTTAACCCGTTCTGGTGACTGGATCACTTTTAATCTTAATAATCAGCAAAGTCTGGGAGGAATTGCAATGGCTCTGGAATTCGCAGATCCTGGTGATGATGTTTCCTGTGATTCTTTTTCTTTTGTTGATACAAGGTTAAGCTCTATTGCATTTAAGGATGTTATAATCGATAATGATGAGAAAACCGTTTTAATTTTTGCTGTTGTTTTAGATGAAGACTACATTCCTTCTGGAGAAGGAGCTTTGGTAAAATTGAAATTCAGCGGAGAAGATTCTGTGAAATTCGAGTCCACTACTATTTTTAAGCAAGAGGGAATTTCTGTTATCAGCTCAGATGCAGAAGAGCTTCCTTTTGAGTTCAACCCAGTTTATGTGAGTGTTGAAGAGGAAAAAAAGCCAGACCTACCAACCCAATTTGTCCTTTTTCAGAACCACCCAAATCCTTTTAATCCTTACACTGATATTAAATATGCTCTTCCAAAAGATTCTTATGTGAATTTATCTGTGTACAACATCTTAGGCCAGAAGGTAAAAACTTTAGTGGATAGAAAAGAACTAAAAGGTTTTCATACTGTTCGCTGGGATGGAAAGGATGAACGAGGTCAAAATACCTCTACCGGGATTTATTTCTACAAGCTTAAGGCTGGAAAATATACCCAGACAAAAAAGATGCTTTTACTGAAATAGTATCAAATGGCTTTCCCATTGAAAGAAGGCTGAGCTTTTCTCAAGTTCAGCCTCTTTTTTGTGAAGATGGGATTTGTCTCCACTGAAGACTGTGACCATAGAGGTCGCCCCTACTTTTTGAGAGAAACAATTTTACGGCCTACCTACTATTTTTTAGTCAATATGTGGATTTCCTCATTAACTACATCTATTGTAAAACTTTCGTTTTACCAAATATAGCTTGACACAAAAATTTTCTTGAGTTTAATATTAACTTAATGTTAAAATATCTTAATAACATAAATGCAATCTTTAAGTGAGTTTCGAGAGTTTACAAGGAAGGTCTCATTAGTTTAGTAGTTTAATAGTTTAAAGGTTCAAAGGTTTAAAGTTTAAAGGTTCAATGGTTTATTTTGGGGCAATTCTTTTTTATCTTTTGTTCCTCATCTTAGTTGGGACAACCAGAAGCAAATTAGTGAAGACCCAGGCTGATTTCATGGTTGCTGGAAGGAAACTTCCTGCAAATGTTTTAGTTGGAACCCTTTTAGCCACCTGGATTGGTTCGGGAAGTATTATCGCAGGGGCCGGGCTTGCTTATAGAAAAGGTTTTTCAGCTCTGTGGTTTGATGCTGGAGTCTGGATCGCAATAGTGATCTTGTATTTGATCGCCGGGAGGGTAAGAGCTTTTGCTCAGTACACTGTTCCTGATATTTTGGAGGCAAGGTATAACAAATATGCAAGAATCTTAGGAGCTTTAACTACCATAGTAGCTTATACAGCTATTGTGAGCTATCAATTCAAAGCCGGAGGGATGGTTTTAAACTTGGTTACAGGAATTTCTGTTTCTAATGGAATTATAATCACCGCTTTGTTTGTGATCACTTATACTTCCTTAGCCGGGATGATCTCAGTTGCCTATACCGATTTGGTAAATGGCATTGTTATGACTTTAGGGATTTTTCTTGCCCTACCCTTTTTGATCTCTTTTGCTGGCGGATGGGAAAATGTTGTCTCAAATCTACCTAAAGAGCATTTTCAGGTATTGGGGACGATGAGTATATGGGAAGCTTTAGGCTATTCACTTCCAACAATGCTACTTCTTTTAGGCGAATCGAATATGTATCAAAGATTTTTCTCAGCAAAAGATGAAAAAACTGCAAAAAGAGCTGTTATAGGTTGGATAGGCGGAACGGTGATTTTAGAGACAGCAATAGTTGTTTTAGCTATTGTTGGGAGTGCAATATTTTTTGATATAAACTCTGAATCGGTGATTCTTCACTCCGCTCGGTATGGGCTTCCTGTCTTTTTGGGTTGTGGACTTTTGGCTGCGATTGTTGCAGTAATTGTCTCAACCGCTGATTCATTTTTATTGGTTCCTTCTACAAATATCATCAGGGATATATATCAAAGATTTATAAATCCTGGTGCATCCCAAAAAAAGATCATTTTTTATTCCCGTTTAGTTGTTATAGCACTCGGGAGTTTAGCTTACCTTCAGGTTCAATTTTTTACATCGGTTTTGAAGATGGCTTTGTATGCTTATACAATGTATGGTGTGGGGATAACTCCTGCTACCTTAGCCGCTTTTTTCTGGAAAAGGGCAACTCCCTGGGGTGGTGTATCATCGATTTGTGCTGGGATGGTAACTACTATTTTGTGGGAGGTTTTGGGTCAGCCTAAAAACATTCCTACCGTTTATCCTGCCTTGATTATGTCACTCGGGTGTTTAATCATCATAAGTATTCTCACCCCTAAGCCAAGGCCTGAGAAATTGAGACCATTTTTCCCAAATAAAAATTAACCAAACCTGTTCGAAGAATCCCTCGGATTATTTCCTAATTTTCGGTTAAGTATTTTGTTTCGGTTTTCCGAAAATTATAATGTATTAAAAAACAAAATAGTTTTTTCAAATAGAAGTTAAGGAGATTTTTCATGCTAAGATTTTTTGCTTCAACATCTTTAGTTTTTCTGTTTTTGTTTAACTTAGGTTTTGCTTTTGACTCACTTAAAAAATCAGAAGAACAGGAGCTTGCAAAAGTTCAGCAGATGATCGAAAACAAAGGTTATCTGTGGATTGCTAAAAAGACCTCTTTATCCGGTCTTTCGGATGAGGAGTTTCAAAAGCTTTTGGGTGTTAAAGTTCCAAAAGGATATGAGGAAGAAGGAAAAGATAGGATTTTCAAATTGGAAAAGCCAATGAGTTTCCCTTCTGTTTTTGACTGGAGGGACGAAAACGGGGTTACCCCAGTGAAAAATCAGGGTGGTTGTGGTTCCTGCTGGGCTTTTGCAGCCCAGGGCGCATTTGAGTCGATGATAAAAATCTATGACTCCATAGAATATGATCTTTCCGAACAGCAGATTTTATCCTGTAACGTTTATGGTGCAGGATGTGATGGGGGCTGGATGGATTATGCATATGAGCTTTTCAGATCATACGGCTCTGTTTTGGAGTCTTGTATGCCCTACACTGCAACTGATACTGTAAGTTGTGATCAATTGAGTTGTGAGGTTGTTGACAGGATTTTTGGGTGGACAAATGTTTCCGGTGATGTTAACTCTTTAAAAGCAGCAGTTCTGACCGGACCAGTTGCATGTGCTATGACTGTTTATGACGATTTCAAGCATTATAGTAGTGGGTGCTATGAGAACCCCGGCACAAACCCGGTTAATCATGCGGTTTTAATTGTGGGCTGGGATGACACCCAGTGCGCTGGAGACGGAGCCTGGATTATGAAAAATAGCTGGGGAGCTGGTTGGGGAATGAATGGATATTTTTATATTAAATATGGAACCTGTAACATTGGATATGGAGCAGATTTATTAGATTATTCTCCATCCAATCCAATTCAGCTTGCTTATAAAAATTATGAATTTTCAGATTCAACCGGAAACAACGATGGAATAATTGACCCAAAAGAAACGATCAGTTTGAAAATAACCTTAGAGAATGTATTTAAACAGGATGCCACAGGGGTTGGGGCTGTTTTGAGAACTTCTGTTTCTGGAATTGATATACTCGATTCAGTTGCTCTCTATCCAGATATACCAAAAGGTGAAAGTAGAGCGTCTTTTCATCCACATTACACCTTCGAGGTGGATAGCTTGGTTAATTCAGGGACCAGAGTTGATTTCACTTTGAGCATTTGGTGTAATGAAGGAAGCTACCTCGATAGCTTTTATCTTTTTGTGGGCAGGCTTTTCACTATATTTTTCGATGATATGGAGGGGGGTGAGGATGGCTGGACCCATGATGCTATTTTTAGTTACGATGACTGGGAGTATGGAATTCCCTTAGGAGGGTCAAGATCTGATCCAAAATTTGCCTTTTCCGGAAGCAAAATATGGGGAAACAATCTTAACAGTGAGTATCCTTTTAGTTCAACCAACTACCTCGAATCTCCAGAGATCGATTGTGAAGAATATAAAAATGTTAGGTTACAGTATCGCCGCTTCTTAGGAGTGGAGAAAGGCATCTATGATCAGGCAGAGATTTTGGTGAATGGAAACTTAGTCTGGCAGAACCAACTTTATTATGACCAGATCGATTATGAGTGGGAGTTTCACGATATAGATATTTCTTCTTTTGCTGATTTTAACTCTTCGGTGAAGATAAAATTTCAATTGACCTCAGATGGGTGGGTCGAGTTTGGTGGATGGAATATAGATGATTTCAAAGTTGTTGGAGTCTACCCATTTTCTGCTCCTGGTGCTTTCTGTTTAATCTTTCCATATGATAAAGATACTGTATGGGATTTAAGCTCCCATCTGTTCTGGCATGAAAGTTTTGACTTCGATCCAGATGATACAATTAAATATACTCTTTTTTTCTCAACTGACAGCTCTTTTTTCACCTTCGATTCAGTATTTACTTCAACTGACACAAATTATACTTTGTCTGGTTTGTTAGATGATACCAGATATTTCTGGAAAGTTAAGGGGGTTAACACCTCTGGTCTTTACCGATGGTCTGATTCTACTTTTGATTTTTTGACATATCTTATTGAACCACCTTGTGATTTCAACTTGATTTTTCCTCCGGATGATACATTGATCTATGAGGATAGTTTAACTTTAATCTGGGAAGAAGTCTCTGACCCTGACCCTGATGACTCTGTGTTTTATACTTTATATCTCAGCAGATCTCAAGTTTTCGATTTCGATTCCACTCAGCTATTCGATTCTTTGAGACAGAGTCAACAAAATGTTTCAGGGCTTTTTTCTGATACATCTTATTACTATTGGAAAGTTAAAGCATATGATCTTTGGGGAAGACAAAGATGGTCGGACCAAGTTAAAAGATTTACTGTTCAGTCATGGATGCGAGGGGATGTAAACACTGACAAATCTTTATCTTTAGCTGATGCAATCTATTTAGCTAATTTTCTCCTTAAAGGAGGTTCCTCACCTTTTCCTTTAGCTTCAGGAGATTGTGACTGTGATGGTTTTATAAAACTTTCAGATGTGATCTTTTTAGCCAATTATTTATTAAAGGATGGACCGAAACCGGGCTGTCCCTATATTTTAGGGGAATGTTAAACCCAAAAAGTTTTGATTTTTTATTATTTTAAAACTTACAATTTTTGTGCTTGACAGGACTATATTTTTTCCAATAATATAATCAGTTTAATATTAACTTAAAAAATAAGATGATAGATACCGTTACTTTCGATTTGTGGAATACTCTGGTTTGTAATACACCAAAAGATAGTATAAGATACAGGCAAATAAGATTGAAGGGGATTTACGATGCTTTTTTTGAATCGGATATCTTTGTAAAATATGAGGATTTGGAAAAAGCATATGATTTGAGTTTTGAAGAATTTAAAAAGTTCTGGGACAAAAATATTGATATGGATTCAAAAGAACAGATAGATATTATGCTTCAAAATTTATCTGATTTGAGTTTAAAAAGACCGGACCAGGAAGTTTTAAAGAAAATAAGGAAAGCTTATGTTGAACCTGTGTTATATGATCCTCCTGATTTAGCTGAGAATACAAAAGAGATTTTAAGTTATTTAAAAAAGAAAAAATTTAGAATAGGCTTAATTTGTAACACCGGCAGGACCCCGGGAAATGTTGTGAGAAAACTTATGGAAGAGCTTGACATTTTAAAACATTTTGATGTTTTGTCTTTTTCAAATGAACTAAGGGTGCGGAAACCACATAAAAAGATTTTCCTTTATACCTTAAATGAGCTTAAAAGCTTGCCAAAATCTTCTTTTCATGTGGGAGATGAGCTTAGAACTGATATCTTAGGAGCAAAAAATGTGGGTATGACCACAGTTCATCTAAAGAGAAAAGATGAACAATGTAAATCTCTTGATGCATACGCAGATATTGTTCCGGACCACACCATTTTTAACTTAAATGAACTCAGAGGGGTTTTATTAGACTTGACATAAAGGTTTAATTTCTTATATTGAATCGATTTTTTAAAAGCTTTTCAAAAGCTAAAAAATGTTTCAACAAAGACGACCTATGTTATGAGATGATTTGCAAGATTATGACTCTTTTTCAGATGGGGAAAAAAATTTATTTTTTTATCTTTTTAGCAGTTTTGGTTTTAAAATCCTCGCAGGTTTTTTCAGCTGATTTAAGCCATTACAATATGGTAGGTTTGAAAGGTGGGGTCTGGAGAGTTGATAATGCAAAGGATATGATATCAACTTCTGTATATAAAGCAAGTTCAAAGACCTATAGCCCATACCTTGAGCTTTATTTCTCCCTCGGGTTAAAAAAGGGATTTTGTTTAGAATTTTTCTTTGGCTCTTGCAGTCGGGGCGAGACAAAATTCGATGTGCCAGATGGATATTTCTGGGAGACTATCACAATAACCCCACTTTCTTTTGGGGCAAAATACTTTTTCCTTACAAAACCTAAAAGGAGCTGGCAACCCTATGCAGATCTTGGATTATCCTATGTTATAGGGTCAAGTAAACTCGATTATGGCTCTTTTGGTTCAGGTGAGAAGTATTTTTTTGAGGGACTTGGAAAAAGCAGTTCGACCTTTGGTCTTTTCCTTGGAGGTGGGATCGAACATTCAATAAGTGAACTTTTATGGGTTAATTTTGACCTCAAGTATCAGTGGATAAAGTTTAGAAAAGAGGTGGGAGGATTAAAAGACTATAGGGGAACAAGATTGACTTTAGGTTTATCTTATGCTATAAAACAAAAGTGAAACTTTTAAAAAGAGGAGGGTTTTATGGCGATTAAAGTGGGTATTAATGGATTTGGAAGGATCGGGAGATTAGTTTACCGAGCTGGGATGAACAATTCCAATTTCGAATTCGTTGCGGTGAACGATATCACCGACGCAAAAACTTTAGCCCATCTTTTAAAATATGATTCTGTTCATGGAGTTTTAAATTCGGAGATTAAAGCAGAAAAAGATAAAATAATAGTAGATGGAAAACATACCTTGGTTTTTGCAGAAAAAGACCCATCTTCTTTGCCCTGGAGAGATTTGGGAGTCGATATAGTAGTTGAGTCCACCGGAAAGTTCAGGGATGGTGCTTCTGCAAAAAAACATATAGATGCTGGTGCGAAAAAGGTTTTGATCTCTGCCCCGGCAAAGAAATCAGATGTGCCGGTGAAGACTGTGATTTTGGGAGTAAATGAAAAAGAGTATGATCCTGAAAAAGATCAACTTCTTTCGATTGGGAGTTGTACAACTAATTGTTTAGCACCAATAGCAAAGGTTTTAAATGACAATTTCGGAATAAAGCGTGGGTTTATGACCACCATCCACGCCTATACCAATGATCAGCGTATTCTTGACCTGCCCCATAAAGACCTGAGAAGGGCAAGGGCAGCATCTGTTTCCATAATCCCAACCACCACCGGAGCAGCCAAAGCGCTGTCTTTAGTTCTGCCAGAATTAGAGGGTAAAATGAATGGTGTGGCAGTCAGAGTCCCGGTATCGAATGGGTCTCTGGTTGACCTTGTAGTTGAGACTGAGAAAGAAGTTACTGTTGGCTCAGTTAATCAGGCGATGAAAAAGGCAGCTTCAGGGGATATGGCAAAGTATATAGAATATACTGAGGACCCAATTGTATCAACTGATATTATTGGCAATCCCCATTCAGCAATATTCGATGCTCTCTCTACTATGGTAATAGGTAAAAACATGCTTAAGGTCTTTGCCTGGTATGATAACGAATGGGGATTCTCCTGCAGGATGATAGAGATGATGGAGTTGATGATGGGCGTATAAGTAGAGTTCAGTCCGAGTTAGAGCAGGGGTTTAACCCCTGCCCTAACAGGGAAGTTAAAAAAGGAGTTTAATTATGCAAAAGTTGACCATCGATGATTTAGATTTAAAAGACAAAAGGGTATTGTTGAGGGTGGATTTCAACGTCCCCTTAGATGAACACCAGAATATAACCGATGACAAGCGCATAGTAGAGTCTTTGCCAACAATTAAAAAGATTTTAGATGATGGTGCCAAGGCGATTTTGATCTCCCATCTTGGTCGACCTAAGGGGAAAAAGGTTTCTGAGATGAGCTTGAAACCAGTTGCTTTTAGGTTAGGAAATTTTTTAGGGAAACCGATAAAGTTCGTTGATGATTGCATTGGAGAAAAAGTTGAAAAAGAAATAAATCAGCTAAAATCAGGTGATTGTATTCTTTTGGAGAATTTAAGGTTTTATCCTGAGGAGGAGAAAAACGACCCTGAGTTTGCTAAAAAATTAGCAAGTTACGGAGAGCTTTATATAAATGATGCATTTGGCACAGCACACCGTGCACATGCATCCACCGAAGGGGTAACAAAATATTTTGAAAAATGTGTGGCGGGGTATTTGATGAAAAAAGAGATAGAATATCTGGGAAATGCTCTTTTAAATCCTTTACATCCTTTTGTTGCTCTTTTAGGAGGATCGAAAATTTCAGGGAAGATAGATGTGATAAAAAACTTAATGGATAAAGTCGATATAATACTTATCGGTGGTGGAATGGCTTTTACATTTTATAAGGCTATGGGAATGGAGATTGGTTCGTCTCTTTTAGAGGAGGATAAGGTCAACTTAGCCAAAGAGATACTAACTAAGGCTAAAGTGGAACTTGACCTCCCATTAGATATTGTTGTGGCAAAAGAGATAACAAAAGATTCTGAGTCAAAAGTTGTTGATAAGGACAAGATTCCATCCGATTGGAAAGGAGTTGATATCGGTCCTAAGACAATCGAGCTTTTTTCAAAGAAAATCATGGGAGCCAAAACAGTTGTGTGGAACGGTCCTATGGGAATATTTGAGGTGGATAAATTCTCAAAAGGAACAGTTGAGTTAGCAAAAGCATTGTCTTTTGCAACAGAGAGAGGTGCAACAACTATAGTTGGAGGAGGAGATACCGCATCTGCTGTTGCTAAAGCCGGGATGGAGGATAAAATCTCCCACATATCAACTGGTGGTGGTGCCTCTCTGGAGCTTTTGGAAGGGAAAACTCTTCCTGGAATAAGAGCTTTGACGGATAAGTAGACAGTATCCAGTAGGCAGTAGACAGAAAACGAGCAACGTGTCACGAGAAACGGGAAACGGAATTAAGATAGAGATTTGAGAGTTGAGAATTAGGAGAGTAAAAGATGAGAATACCGATTATAGCTGGTAACTGGAAGATGTATAAAAATGAGGCTGAGGCTTTTGAGTTAGGAGCTGAATTGAAAAAAAGGCTTGAAGATGTCGTGTCTTTAAAGATTGTTCTTTGTCCTCCTTTTACCGCACTTTTTTCAGTAAAAAAAGCGATTGAAGGGTCAAATCTGTTTTTGGGTGCTCAGAACATGCACTGGGAAGACCAGGGCGCCTACACTGGAGAGATATCTGCAAAAATGCTTATGAGTTTAGGATGTAGTTTTGTTATATTAGGTCACTCTGAAAGAAGGATACATTTTGGCGAGACAAACGAGATGACAAACAAAAAGCTGAAAAAAGCTATAGAAATTGGACTTTCTCCTATACTCTGTGTTGGTGAGAAATTGGAGCAGAGAGAAACAGAGAAAACAGAGGAGGTGGTTGAGAAACAACTTGAGGGTGCATTTGAAGGTCTTAAAGAGATTGAAGCAGAAAAAGTGGTTATTGCTTACGAGCCGGTATGGGCTATAGGAACAGGGAAAACTGCTACTCCCAAACAGGCGAACGAAGTTCATCGTTTTATAAGAGAAAAGCTTGGACTTTTATATAAGGACGAAATTGCTGAAAAGGTAAATATCTTATATGGAGGCTCAGTTAAACCGGAGAATTCAAATGAGCTTTTATCTGAGCCAGATATAGATGGAGCGTTAGTTGGTGGTGCGAGTCTTAAAGCAGATTCTTTTGAGAAGATAGTTAGGTCTAAATTGAGCTAAAAAGGAGGTTTTTTTGTATACTTTTTTGTTAATTATTCATGTTTTTGTTTGTATAGGTTTGATGATAACCATTCTTATGCAGTCAGCAAAGGGAGAGGGATTAGCTGGTGCTTTTGGTGGCTCAGGGATAACCGGGGCGGTGTTCGGTGGCAGGGGTGCAGCAACTTTTCTTTCAAAGGCTACAACTGTTTTAGCGTTTGCATTCTTTTTGAGTGCTTTGACTTTGACTTTTTTGACTCCTCTTATTAGTGGCAGAGCTCCAATAAAAAGTGAGATTCAAGAGGAGGCAAGAAGAGAAGCTCAAGAAGGCCCTGTTCCAGCAACTGCGATTCCGACACCAGTGCCTCAGGAGGAAAAAGGGGAAACAGAACTTCCCCCGGTTCCGGAAGAGCAAGGTGAGGGTAAATAATTTTTGCGGAAGTGGTGGAACTGGTAGACACACCATCTTGAGGGGGTGGCGGCGAAAGTCGTGGGGGTTCGAGTCCCCCCTTCCGCAGTTTAGTTTTTAGTTGTTAGTTTTTAGTAGGTCGGTTTTCCTAAATCGACTTTTCTTTATCAAAATTTTTGGAGTTAATCCTTTTAATTAGTTGCGTCAGAAGCTCTACTCCTGACGCAGAAAAAGGTGTCAGGACTGAGGTCCTGACACAACGCAAAAAATCGACCTTATTTTATTTGGATCTGGAATCCGACATGTTAGAAGTTTTTAAATAGATAAAGTATAAAACAAATGTTTTTTATTGACAAAACGTAAAAGGTTTAAACAAAAAAAGGAGGAAGGATGAAAAGGTTTTATTTTCTTGCTGTTTTACTCGTTTCGGTTGTCCTCTTATTCGGAGTTGCTTATGCCCAGATGGAGATGAAGTATGAGCAACATCAGGAAAAAATGGGTAAGATGGGCACTGAGATGAAGTGTGTAAAAATGAGTACTGGTTGCTGTGAGATGGGTTCTGGAATGATGCATAAATGCATGAAGATGTGCGGAATGAGTCAGATGATGGAAGAGGGAATGAGGTGCTGTAAGAAGGGCTTTTTCTTGTGCTGTAAGAAAGAAATGGATTTGACTGATGAGCAGGTTTTGTCTTTAAAGAAGATCAAGATGAACTTTGCTAAGGGTGATATTCAAAGAGACGCTGATTTGAAGATTGCTCATCTGGAGCTTAAGGAACTTCTTGGAGCAGATAAGGTTGACATTGACAAGGCGGGAAAAAAGATTAAATCCATTGCCAGTATGAAGGCGGAGAAAAAGATCGCTCATTTAAAGTCATTTGAGAAAGCTAAGCAGGTTCTGACTGAGGAGCAGTTGAGTAAGTTGAAGAAGTGCCCTAAGATGCAGTAGGTAGTAGGCAGTAAACAGTAAACAGTAAACAGTAAACGGTAAACAGTAAACAGAAAGAAATTGTTAGGGACGCAGGTTCAAAAGAGCCTGCGTTTTTTATATATAAATTATCAAAATTTTTGAAGTTAATTCTTTTTCTTGTTAAAAAATAATGATAAACCTGCTTTTAAATTTCTTTAACCACTAATTATGTATTCCCACCTTGCCTCAAGGTGGGGTTTTTAACCCACGTTGCCTGCCCGGCCAGGGAGGGCAACGTGGGTCTACCGATATAATGGTTTCCAATTCATTCGCGTAGCGGAGGGTTTATCCCTGCGCAGAGCCGTAAAGGCTCTGCGGCTCTCTCTATGATATAGGAGCCTCGATTATGGTCTCTTTATAGTGTTATTCCAATTAAATAATGCAAATTATTCTGCAAGGGAAGGGCTTGTTGAGCCTGGCGAAATCCCGATTTATCGGGGGTCCCCTCCCAACTACCAGCGGGAGACCACGAGGGTCTCCCCTACGCATTAGGTTTATTTTGTTGGATAAGCAATAGCATTACCAAAAAAGATTTGTCAAGGTATAATTGTGTTGACTTTTTAGAGGAAGATTCTATTTTTGATTTCAAAAATAACCCTCAAAATCGGAGGTCGAAATGAATCAAGAGAAATGGGTTACCAAGATTACAAAGATCGAAAAAGGGAAGATAAGTGTGAGGGGCTATGATATAAAAGAGATGATGGAGAAACTTTCCTTTGGGGGTGCTGTGTTTCTTCTTCTTAAAGGAGAACTTCCAACTGAGGCTGAGTCAAAAATGATGGAGGCGATTTTGGTCTCATCAATTGACCATGGGGTTACTCCACCGTCCTCTTTTGCCTCAAGATTGGTCATCTCCGGAGGAAATCCGATAAATTCAGCAGTTTCTGCTGGTGTTTTAACTATCGGAGATTTTCACGGAGGTGCGATTGAACAGTGTGCGAAAATTTTACAGGAATGGGCTAAAAAAGAAGAAAATATCGAGAATTTGGGTAAATCTTTGGTGAAAGATTTCATCTCAAAGAAAAAAAGGATTTTAGGTTTTGGACATAGACTTCATGAAACTGACCCGAGAACAGTTAAGCTTTTCGAGATCGCTTGTAAATTGAATTTTTCAGGTAGACATATGGATTTAGCCAAAGCTGTTGAATCTGAGTTAGAAAGACAGACAAAAAAAAGATTGCCCATTAATGTGGATGGAGCTATTGGTGCGGTTATCTCTGATATGGGATTTGACTGGAGATTGGGCAAGGGATTTTTTATCATCTCAAGAGTTCCCGGGCTTATTGCCCATGCTTATGAGGAGTGGACTACCCAGAAGCCTATGAGAAGATTGGCGGATTTAAGCTACGAGTATGGGGGAGCAGAGGAGAGAAGGATTCACAGCAGATGAAACGGATGGAGCAGATGATTCCCAACGGATTGAACGGATGATTCACAGAAGATTAAGCAGATTGAACAGATAAAGCAGATTAAGGGGATGAATTCCTTGTGAAAACAAGTGTTTGATTTTTTCTACTTTTTTTAAAAAAACTTCATTTTTTCCTTGACAACTGCACTAATGTGCAGTATATTGTTTGCTAGACGATAATAAAAAAGGAGGATTTTATGGGTGAAAAATTGACCAGGCGTCAAAGGCAGATTTTTGAGTTTATCTCTTTTACAATTGAGTCCAAAGGGACTGCTCCGACCATAAGGGAGATAGGAAAAAGATTTAAGATCGCATCTACCAATGGGGTTAGAGCTGTCCTTTCAGGTTTGGTTAAAAAGGGTTATATAAGGCGCAAGCCTATGGTATCGAGAGGAATCGAGCTGGTAAGAGAAATGAAAAGCTCCTTTATTAATGTCCCTATCTTAGGGAGGATTTCAGCCGGGCTTCCGGTTTTAGCTGTGGAGAATATAGAGGGAACAATAGCCCTGGATAAAAACTTCTTCTCTGGTGGAGATATATTCTCTTTGAAAGTTCAGGGGAATAGTATGAAAGATGCTGGAATATTTGATGGTGACTATGTGGTGGCTCGTCAACAGCCAACAGCTGATAAAGGAGACATAGTTATCGCCATTATTGGTGAGGAGGCCACAGTGAAAAAATATTTCCCGGAGAATGGCAAAGTGAGACTGGAGCCAGCTAATCCAGATTTCAAACCAATAGTTATCCAAAGAAAAAGCCCGGAATTTTTCATTGCTGGAAAGGTGATCGGGCTTTTGAGGAAATTATAAACAGCATAGGAGCCTGTCTTAAAATTATGATTTGTATAGCGGAAGTCGAAAATTGATACTCTATTGTAGTGTTTCACTAATAGCTTTACTATCCTGTCATTCTCAAGCTTTGCGAGGAATCTCGGTAAGAGATTGCTTCGTCCACGTGGACTCGCAATGACAGTGTAAAGAAATATTAGAGACACTACACTAGTTTTCGCCCCGCTTTTAGCGGGACGGCTACCATTGTTTTAATTCTTGAATAGTCTCTTAGACAAAAAGTAAAAAGTTGCATATGTATCAAGAGATATGAAGAGTAAGATAATTCTTTTGGTTCTTGTTTTAATTTTTGTGATTCATTCTTTGCATTTAGATTTCACTCAGGATGATGCTTTCATATCTTTCAGGTATATAAAGAATTTTCTTTCTGGTCATGGTTTGGTCTTCAATCCGGGGGAGAGGGTAGAGGGTTATACCAATTTTTTGTTGATAATTTTTCTTTCTATTCTGGTCAAATCTGGACTGGATGTGATCTTTCTTTCCAAGGTCTTAGGGATTTTATCAGGGGCAGGGGTGATAATATTACTTTATCTTATTTCTTTAAGATATGTGGAAAGAAAATACTGGTATTTTGCCTTGTTTCCTTCGGCGTTTTTAGTAGCTAACTCATCTTTTGCTTATTGGAGCATCAGTGGCTTGGAGACATCATTTTTTGCCTTTGGAATTTTGCTAAGCATCTGGTCATACTTTTATGATAGGAGATTAACAGTCGCCCTGTTAGCCATATCGTCTTTGATCAGGCCTGAAGGTGTTCTGATCTTTTTTATATTCATACTTTACCAGATTTTTGGGGAGAAGGAAAACTTAAAAAGATGTGCTCTATTTTTGGGTGGATACCTTTTGCTTTTGTTTCCTTATGCCGTATTCAAGTATTTTTATTATGGTGATTTATTGCCCAATACCTTCTATGCTAAAGCCGGGGTATCTTTGGAGCATTTAAAGTCTGGATTGGAATATTTTTTTAGATTTTTAAAAAATTATGGCTTTTGGGGATTAGGGTATATCATACCTGTTTATCTATATAAAAGTTTAGATAGACCACTTAAGTTTTTAGTCTGGGTTTTATTCGGCTACACCTTTTACCTCATCTTAATAGGGGGTGATGTGTTAAAGGTTCACCGGTTTTTTGTTCCGATTTTGGGCTTGGTTTATCTTTTCTTGGGTATTGTGATAAGGCACTTCCATACCAAATTAGTTCGGAAGCCTTTATTAAAAACAGCCTTATACTCTGTAGCTATTGTAGCTCTGATCTCTACCTTTGTTTTTCCGAGAGAATGGGTTTTAAAGGTGAGATTTTATGAACAGTCGCTGGTATCTAAAATGAAATTTGTAGGGATGAATTTAAATACATATTTTGGGTCAGATTTTACCTTAGCTGCTACTACTATTGGTGTTCTATCCTATGTTACTCCTGGCAAAGTGATCGATATGTTAGGGCTTTGTGATAGACATATTTCCCATAATCCAGAATATATCGAAGGAATACCGCCAAGCTGGAAGGAGAGAAAATACAATGCTTGCTATGTGCTGTCACAGGATCCAGATTTCATAGTCTTCTCCACTGGAATGAAACCCTCAGCTCCAGCTGAGAGGGCACTCTATTTGCACTCTGAGTTTCGGGAGAACTATTATGTTTTTTCATTTGTTTCGGGTACACGTTTGGTTTCAGTATTTAAGAAAAAAAATAGATATGAAAAAGAAGATAAAATCTTTACATCTGCCAAATTCGTAAATCTATATAATGAGGGGGTAAATCTCTCCTTAAGCAGAGATTACTCTGCTATTGCTAAATTCAAAGAAGCAGTGGCAGTGGGTCCTGAAGATTTTGCCTGGGCTTATGAAGAAATAGGGAGATGTTACTATAATTTAAAAGACTATTCCAATAGCAAGATATATTTAAAAAAAGCGATTCAGTTGGATGATTATTGTGTAGCTGCTCATCTCCTTTTAGGAGACATTTTTATACTTGAGAAGGAGTATGCACTTGCCTTAGAACAATATCAAAAGGCTGAATTATATAATCCCGGGATATTAGATAAAAGGGAAATGGAGAGATTGAAACGATTGGTAAAGCAAAAAGAGAATGGAGGCAAACAGTAGAAGGTAACTAAATGGAGATATGAAGGAAAAATTAGTCATCTTAGCGCTTTTGACGATTTTTGTTGTTCACGCTTTGTGCTTGAACTTCACTCAGGATGATGCTTTCATATCTTTCAGGTATATAAAGAATTTTCTTTCTGATTATGAAGATCGGTTGTGCGCTGTGGTCGGCGGACATATTAGATGAAGACTTATGAGTAATCTATCCGAAAGTTTTTTGGAATTGGATGAAAGGATCGGGGCTGGAGTGGTTTTTGGTCCAAAGGTTAAAATAAAGCCTCTGTGGTTCTGGTGGAGAGGTAGAAAATATCAGGTTAAAAAGATAACTTATACCTGGAAAACCAAAAAGGGGAGGGCAACTTTATATCACTTCGCAGTTATAGATGAAAATGATAACCTTTTTGAGCTTTGCTATAACAGTGAGAGCCTGGTGTGGAAAATTTTAAGCTCTGCGTAGGGGCGGGGCTTATCTCAGACAAACCCGCGTAGGGGCAGGGTCGTCAAGATCCTTCGGACTTGTCCCCGCCCGAAGTATGATAGGCGGGGCACCTTGCCCCGCAATCCTCAAATGCATAGGTGTAAGAAACTAAAGAAGTAAAGATGAAAGATTCGAGGGGTCCTTTAAAAAGAGTGATAGCTCATGTGGATATGAATGCTTTTTTTGCCTCAGTGGAGCAAAAACATAATCCCCATCTAAAAGGGAAGCCGGTTTTGGTTTGTGGCAACCCGGATGGTAGATCAGTGGTTGCCACTGCTTCCTACGAAGCAAGAGCTTACGGGGTTAAAACAGGGATGAGTTTGTGGGAGGCAAAAAGACTTTGTCCTAATGCGGTTTTGGTGCAATGCGACCCTGAGAAATATGTCTACACCTCGATGAAGCTTTTGTCAATCTACAAAATCTTCACTCCGAAAGTCGAGGCTTTCTCTGTGGATGAAGCATTTTTAGACCTCACCGGAACTCAGAGGCTTTTCGGCTCACCTGAAGAGATTGCCAGAAAGATAAAAAAGAGGATAAAAAAAGAGCTTGGACTTTTATGCTCAATAGGGATTGGCTCTAACAAGCTTTTAGCAAAATTAGCCAGCGACCTAAAAAAACCAGATGGCCTGGTGTGTCTTTCAGATGAAGAAGTTCCTCAAATTTTTGAAAAGCTCTCTGTTTCTTCTTTGTGCGGGATCGGTCCAAAACTTTCCTCTTATTTGAATAAATTGGGCATTCACACCTGCGGTGACCTGAAAAGGTATCCAAAAGAGGTTTTGGAAAAAAAGTTCGGTAAGGTCGGTCTTTATCTTTCTAATATGGGAAAAGGGATAGGTGATGATGAGGTTTTATTCTACTATCAGTCCGAGCCTATAAAATCTGTTGGTCATTCACAGACTCTAAATGAGGATGCTTATTCTTTCGATGTGATAGAGAAACTTATTTTTCAATTGTCTGAGCAGGTGGGAGAAAGGTTGAGACATTATGGTTATAAGGGGAGGACTGTTTGTTTAACTTTACGCTATTCCGACTTCTCAACTTTTTCCAAACAGAAGACTTTAAAGAGGTTTATCTGGGATGGAAGGGATATTTACAAAGAGGCAATGAAGATCTTCGGGGTGTTGTATAATGGTTTTTATGGGATCAGGTTAGCCGGAGTTAGTGTCTCCAACCTGGTAAAAGAGAGTTTTCAGTTAAGCTTATTTGAAAAGGAGAGAAAAAAAGAGAAATTGCTTAAGACCATCGACAGAATAAACCAAAGGTATGGTGATTTCACCATAACCTGGGCAAGGCTTTTGGAGAAATCAAAAGGTGGTAATGTGATTCCACCCTCCTGGAGGCCGACAAAAAATCTTGTGAGCGTAAATTAAAAACTTACCTTATATCTGTTTAATCTGTTGGGAAACATCTCTCTAATCTGTTGAAACTATTCAACCCTCGTATCATAGGTTGTCACTAACCTGTGATAACACACTTTGAGACAACGTGTGTTACTGAGAAACTTCTTATCTCTTCTATCCGGTGACCAATCTATTAGGGAGAATAAAAGAGCCACCTCACACCATAGTAAAAAAGGTGCAGGCTCGAAAAGAATCTATGCAGTAAGAATTTGCCCCAGCCATCAGGACTAATATTCACATGGACATTCCTCAATAGGAACTGGAGGAGGACCACTTTTTAAAAGATAATTGGCTAGATATATCACATCTCCCAGATCGATTTCACAGTCGCAATTTACGTCGCCGGCTTCAAGTGGATCAGGAAAAGCACCGCCTTTCAAAAGATAATTAGCAAGATAAATCACATCTCCTAAGTCCACCTTCAAGTCAGCGTTTACATCCCCCGGAATAAATTCCGACACCTTGGGATGGGTGATTGCGTCAATATCACAACCAGGATACCACTCGGTGGCGCTTCCATCATTATCATCTGTGATTTTGAGATATCTGATGGTATCTGTAGAGAGGGAGGAGATGTCAAATGAGGTGGTGCCATATCCATCACCTATATAGTACCAGCTTCCTCCATAGGGGAGGTTGCTCCAGTATACATAGTATCCATCAGAGGTGGGTCCAACCTCATGGACAGTAAAATCTTCTCCGTCGATGTCCACTATGGGGGTGCTTTCACCCATATCCACCTCAATATGACCTCCTTTTCCTAAAGAGACGAAGATCCCATCCGGAAACCCTAAAACCGCGGAGGCGTTGGTAGGATTGTTTTGATATTGATAGGGCCAGTAATAAGGATCATAAAAATAGCAGGAGATAATATGTGTGGCAAAAAGCTCTAAAGCAGGTTTCAGGGCCACATTCAAGATGGTAGGGAAGCCCCCGTTTACCTTCACCTCGGAGATGGTGGTATCTTGATATCCGTTAGCAGAGAATTTTAAAGTATAGGTGCCTGACAGAAGATTCTTCTGATAGTCACCCACTATCGGATCGGTGAAAATCGGCTGTCCCAGTTCCATACACCTTATCATTGCTTTTAGAGGTTCTCCATTAGCGGCATCGGTTACTATTCCCCTGACTCCTTGATCTGTTCTCTCCATCATCGCCAATATGGCGTCTCTGTTCAAATTCCAGACATCGGGAATGTCGTAATTGTCGGTTTCAATGGTGGCATCTATGTCTCCCCTTGAGCCATAGCTCCAATCGTTACAATCTCCGTAGGTTTGATACCACTCATATCCTTCCACCACCCAATAGTTGTTATAAGAACCATATTCTTCAGAGATGTTCACAATAAAAGCACTATCTGCTACCGGGAAATCTTTGTAGTTCCATACGTGGTTTACTATGTCGCCAGAGGTGTGAAAGGATAAGGAAATAGAAAAGTTGTTTTTCATTGCATGTTCTCTGATGGTTTTTGTCTCAGGCTGAGAGAAAATATCTGGCGTTATAAAATTCCACATGTAACCATAATCTCTGTTAAGGTCCACCCAATTAGCATTATATCTTGACCCGGCAGTCCTTCCATCTGGATTCATCATTGGGATGATCCATATCTCAAGATCATTCACCAGATGCATTACCTGAGGATTAGAACCATAGTTATCTGTGAGATACTCAAGCATAAGGAGTGGTATCTCCACGGACATAAATTCATTCCCATGATGACATCCGATAATCCTGAATTCCGGCTCGTCCTCCTCCAGAACTGGATTATCGCTTACCTTAGCTCCAAGAATCATTCTTCCCAGAACTGAATAACCTAAGGTGTCTAAAATCAATATGTCAGGATGGTTCAGAGCTGCCTGTTCCATCTCCGCTACCATGTCGGAATAGGAGTGAAACTGACGGTCCCAATCCGTACCAAAAAGTGCAATGTTTCTCTCTTGGGGAGTCCAGAAGACAACCTCTACATTATACCCCTTTGCTAATAAATCATCCAATTGCTCAGAGTTGATGACCACATCCACCCAGTTGGGTCCAGTCGCATCGACATCCAGCCCCTTCTCTTTTAAAAGATTTCCCTTCTCCTGGATAGAGCTTACCCAAACACGAGCGTAAATCTCTTCAAAAGCCATTGCCTTAGAAGTTTGCCATAAAATAACCGAGCTTAGAACTAAACTGAAAATCAAAATAGATTTCAAGCTCATTGCGATTTTCCTTACAGGGATGATGAATAGTCGGACTAATTCCATCATAGACTATCCTTAGGTTTCAACTCGAGTTATCCTTACAGTCCTATTAATTCTCTATCTAACTATAAAATATGCAAAAAACCGCTTTTGTCAATTGTTTTTATAAGAAGGTTTCTGTGAAAAACAATAAAATTTTGCTGAGAGAGGTGTATGCACTATGAACTGGATAATGGTTTTTAAAGTATATTTCTTTATCATAACCTGGGCAAGGCTTTTGGAAAAATCAAAAGGTGGAAATGTTATTCGACCCTAGCAAACATCTTTGTCCTCATCTTCTAATTTTTGGAGACAAATGTGGTCCCTCCTCACATAACTCTCTCAAAAATTACAAAAGTCTCAAAACCTATCTACGCGAAAAATAGCGTTTTTTAAACTTTGTCAAGCCAAATTTTAGACAAATTCGCATTAAAAGTAGGTCAAGTTGAGCCAAAAAAGCTGGGGCAGGGGTCTAATACCTGCCCCAGCAAAAAATGTCCAAAGGTGTAACTATTGATTTTTGGTTTCAGTTACAAGGTGGTGGACCACCTTTAAGCAGATAGTTAGCTAAGTAAATGACGTCACCAAGATTTATCTTATCATCACAGTTCACATCTCCAGATTCTAAAGGCTGGGGCTCTGGTCCGCCTTTTAGCAAATAATTTGCCAGATATATAACATCAGATAAGTTTATCTTCCAGTCGCCGTTAGCATCTCCTTTCAAATACTCGACAGAGTTATAGATGAAAGTATCAGGCTCATCTGGAGAAGGAGATGGTTGATTATCTGCCAAAAGTACCATGTCGCTCCCATCGATCCTTACCCCTAAGTCGTACTCACCGGTATCAGCTGGTTCAGCCACAACTTCAATTAGATAATCACCAACTAAACGATTGGGCATAGTGACTAAGTCATCTAAATCTCCATCGTCGTTTAAATCTTGAGTGGTATCATAAGTTGCATCCGGGATGGTGTTGAAATCTATACCAATGGAAGCACCAATTGGATCGATGATAATTAAATCTACTGGTGAGTAAGCTGCTACTACCAAGGTATCAGTCAAAAAGGATTGATCAGAAACCATCACTTTGACAGGGATATAGACGCTATCGTTTCCTCCCTCATCATTCGACATGATTCGAATCGTGTCTACCAACAAAGTCTCAGCATAAGTAAAAGCATCGATGGTCACCTCAATAAATTTCGGGCAAGCACCTTCTGGCAAAGAAAAACTGGTAGGCCGTAGATCAAGCCAATCAGCAGTTTCGATCAAATTACCCATTAAGGTAGTAGTTCCAATATTTCTTATCCAAAAAGTCTCAACCGTTGTGCCACCGTTTTCAACAGCAAGCCAAAATTCCTTTGGAGCCCAATCGATTCGTGCTACAGCAGACACTGTAAGAGTATCCACCTTTTCTTTCTTATACATCACATAATTTTCTGTATAGATAACCCCCTGCTCCTCATCAACTACACCTGCATCCCTGTCCAATATGTACTGGATATGCATAAAGCTGTCCACCCGGGTTGCTAAGGAGGGCCAGGCCTCGGAGTCACAATTACCAGCAGGGCACCCAGGAGACGGTGTTTGGGTAAGGTTTTTTGGCGTATGCCAGGTAAGACCGAGATTGGTGGAGAAGGAGAAATAAAGCTCCCCATTGCTATACCCAGAAGCTGATAGGTCATCATCGTCAAACTGTTGCCATACACAGAATAGCCAGCCCTGTTTTTCTGACCCAGGAATTCCAATACCTACACTCATCTTGGATATAAGCCTGTTCCAAGCCCAGGGATTGGTGTGAGTTCCATCTGACTTGCGAGTCGCCACCACAGTATACCTCACTGTGTCATCGCCAGGACATACCAGCTCTATATTCGGGCTCCAGTGCATCAACTTAACATCATAGGGGTCATATTTTCCAATCGCCTCCCTCAGATAGTGAGCATTCCAGAAAATATGAAGATTGTGATCTAAATCATAAACACCAGCAAGGTCACAATAAGTCCTGTAAGGGTCATTCGATTTCCATCTGGTGATATTGGTATAGGTAAAATCACCAAAGGTATCTGCATGAATCCAGTCATTCCCACAGCTATCCGACTCAATATACCAGACATCCTGGGCAATTTGGCACTGAGAAGTGTCGTCAGAAACAGGCCAGTTTTCAGTCCACTTTGTCCAGACCAGAGCTACTTTCTTGGAGTGTGGGTCTGTTGTTACAATATAGCTTTCACATGAAGTGTGGTCGAGATAAGAAACCAAAGAACCGGGTTGGCAGAACTGGTCTGCGGTAATATAATAAGGTCCTCTTCCTGGACCCTCACATCTTAAAAGGTTCCCTTCTGGAGTACAACGAACATAGCCTATAGGATATGTCCCATGTGCAATTATACCTTCAAGTGCCAGAACATGAATATTACCGCAGGAATCTATACCTCCGTGAGGCCACATCCCTGCTTCCTCCATCGTCTCAGTAGAGTCAGGTATATCATATAGCACAAATTCGCCTGCACCTGGAGTAGCAGATGTGTCTATGGCGATCATGGTTCTCCTGGGACTTGGCTCAGGATATTTTGCTGCGGTGGTATGATAAATCACAGCAATATGACTGTCCAAGAAAATATCAAGACCAGCAAATCCAGTAGAAACACTATCAACTGCGACCTTATTTTGCCAGCTACCACCTGTATCATTATATCTGTAATTTACATAACGCGAGACTGGAGGTTCAGCAGGCCATTCCGTCCAGCAGAAATGCTGTCCATTGATTCCACCCTGGTAATCGTTGGCTATCATCTTCGGCATTGAGCAAGGTTGCTGAGGTTCATACCAAGTGGTGCCGACAATGGCATCCGCAGTAGGTCTGAACGAACTCGGAACATAACCTGTTGGTGACTTTAACAAATATTGCGAAATATAATTCTCCGGTGTAGAGTCAATCGGCTTCAAAAGCTCAGATTTCCGAACAGTAGATTTCTCAGCAAAAGCAAAACCAAAAACCAGAACCGAAAATACCAAGAAGAAAGCAAAAACTAACAAAACTTTTCTTGACATCTCTGCCTCCTCTCTGTTAGGTTGATATAAAAAGGTTAACCTAACCCCATCCCGCATTCACTCTTTTCTACTCTTTTAACCTCACCTCCTTGTATTATAAATAAGGTTTTTGTTAATAGAAAAAAAGGGTAAACATTGCCAAAAAAAACATAAAAAAGAGAAACAAAATTAGAACCCCTATGTTTACTCTTTAAGTTTTAAAAGACTCTTTTTATAATAAAAAAATAAAAAACATTTGTCAAGAAGAAATTTAAGTCTTACTGCTATCTCTTTTTGTTTCAATAAAATAATTTCATTATTTAAGATTTTACTTTAAGAACTTTTAACACAGATTTTATCTCTGTAACATAAAATGGAAATACATAAAAGAATTTATGCAGGGCTAAATGCCCTGCCTATTGAGTTGACTTTTTATATTTTCATTGTTTGGGTCAGCCTGCCCAGCCAGGGGGGACCCGACCAGCACAGAGGTTTTTTAAGAGTTATCTAAAGTCTTTTAAATAATTCTTGACATTCAAAAGATTGTAATACAAATTAGAAAAAAAACAGCCTACCGAGATTTGTTCTATGATTAAAAGAATTAAACCATAAAGAAGATAAGGAGAAAAAGTGCAGGAAAAACTTATCTCCAAAGATTTCAGGTTCATCTTTATCTGTGTTATCATCTGTGCGGTCTCCCTTTTGATAGGAATTAAGTATTTTTCCAAAGTATTTCCTGAGGCAACAATCGATTTCAAAATTACAAGAGAAGAATCTGTCCCTATAGCAGAAAATTTTATAAAGGAAAAGGGGTTGGATATATCTGGTTACCGGCATGCTGTGATTTTTTCTCATGATGATATTGCCAAGGTATTTTTAGAAAAAGAATTAGGCTTGGAAAAAGCACAAGATATAATGGGGAAAAAAGTTAAACTCTGGAGGTGGAGCAACAGGTGGTTTAAGCCTCTAAAAAAAGAGGAGTTTAAAGTTTTTGTTTCCCCAGAAGGGGAGATAATAAGATTTGAGCATCTTTTACCTGAAGAAGCTTCCGGTGAAGATCTTTTAAAAGAGGATGCACAAAAAGTCGCAGAAGATTTTCTGTCCAAGACTATGGGTAAAGATTTAGATAGCCTTGAGTTTGTTTCAGCCTCATCTGAGAAGCGTCCCAAAAGAACAGACCATACTTTCATCTGGAAAGAAAAAGGATTCGATATTAAGGATGCTACTTATAGATATAAAGTCACTGTTTTAGGAGATAAAATCGGAGGTTACAAAGAATTTTTAAAAGTTCCTGATAAATGGAAAAGGTCTTATCATAAACTTCGTTCCCTGAATGAAACTACCTCACAGGTAGCAGCTTTCTTTCTTTTATTAACTATGTTAGCTTTAGTTTTTGTGTTTTTGGTCAGAGTTAGAAACAGGGATATAAAATGGAAGACCGCTTTAATCTTTGGAATTGTTGCTTTTATATTAACCTTCCTTTCACAATTAAATGCCCTACCTTTGACTGAGTTTGCCTACAAGACTACAGAATCTTATGGAAGCTTTTTGACAAAAAGTATTTTGATTGGTCTTTTAGCCTCCCTGGGTGTGGGGGTATTTATAATGTTTTTAACCGCAGGGGCTGAGCCTTTGTATCGGCAACATTATAAAAAGAAAATATCTTTAACCAATCTTTTCAGATGGAGGGGAATAAGAACTAAAAAGTTCTTCTTAACTTTAATCTTAGGATTCACCTTAACCTTTTTCTTTTTCGCTTACCAGATTATCTTTTACCTTATCGCAGGCAAATTCGGCGCCTGGGCACCGGCGGAGATACCATATTCGGATATGCTCAACACCGCCATCCCCTGGATTTTTGTTTTGTTGATAGGATTTTTTCCTGCGGTTTCAGAGGAATTTATCTCCAGGATGTTCTCCATTCCATTTTTCCAGAAATATTTAAAATTGGGCTGGCTTGGAATTGTTATTCCCGCTTTTATCTGGGGATTCGCTCATGCTAACTATCCTAATCAGCCTTTTTTCATTCGAGGATTGGAGGTTGGGTTTGCTGGAATAATAATTGGAATCATTATGATAAGGTATAATATCTTAGCACTTTTGGTCTGGCACTACACTGTGGATGCTTTATACACAGCCTTCCTTTTGTTCAGGTCAGGAAATTTATATTTTATGGTCTCAGCTGGAATAACAACCGGGATATTGCTTATTCCACTTGTGGTTGCTTTAGTCGCTTATTTGAGAACAAAAAGATTTGAAAAAGAGGATGAGCTTTTAAATGAGGTTGAGGGGACCAAAGCTCCTTTAAAAGTTGAAGAAAAAGTAAAAGAGGAAATTTTCGAGGTGCCTTATAAACCCTTGCCCAAAAAAAGGATTATTTTGGGCGTTGTTCTAATAGGTGCTTTGTTATGTTTATACTTTGTAAAAGCTGAGAGGTTTGGAGACTTCGTAGATTTTTCTATAACTAAAAATAAGGCAAAGTTGATTTCAGATGATTTTCTCAAAAACAAAGGGGTAAATCCGAATGAGTTCAGAAAAGTGACCATCACCAATAACATATTTAACAAATATAAGGGAAAATACATTCTCGAAAGAAAAGGGATTTTAGGTTTGAATCAGGTTTATGGGGAAAATCTTTCAGGATTTCGGTGGCTTACAAGATACTATAAGCCTCTAAAAAAGGAAGAATACAGGGTGTATATTGACCCTAAAAAAAGTGATGTTATATCCTTTGAGCATATCGTAGCAGAAGAAAAAGAGGGAGCCTTTAAAGATTTAGATTCTGCTTTGGTTATTGCCCAAAACTTTATCCAGAGCAAAGGAATCGATCTTGAAAGGTTTGAACTTAAAGAGTCCACATCAGAAAAAAGAAAGAATAGAGTTGATCACAAATTTGTCTGGGAAGCCAAAGAAGATGACTTAAGAAATGTCGATCAGGCTAAATTCAGGATAATATTAAATATTCAAGGAGATGAGGTCTCTTTCTTTAAAAAGAAAATGAAGATACCTGAGAAATGGAGACGGGAAAGAGAAAAAAGCACACTTTTAGGAGCGGTAAGGTTTGGGACAAAGATAGTTTTGATTGCACTCTTTGCAGGATACTCTGTTCTCTTTTTAGTGAGAAAGGTTAGAGCTGGAGAGATGAGGTGGAAAAAAATTATTCTTTTGAGCTTGATACCTGCTGGTTTGGTTTTACTCTCCTTTATAAATGAGTTCTCCTCTATCTATCAGTCATATCCTACATCCATTCCTTTGAACGTTTTCACCATCTCAGCACTTGTTGGATTTTTAATCGGTATTATCGGTGTGTTTATTCTGTCTTCTTTTTCTTTTGGGGTTATATCATCGTTTTATCCGAACTGGTCATCTTTTTTCAAAAAAACTATCAAGAAAAAGTTAGCTTTAGATGCTCTGATCTGTGCAATCTTTTCAACAGGATTATTTTTGGGTATAACAAAGCTAACTAATATATTAGTATTCAAATTTAACACCATAGCTTTAATCTCTGCACTCTCAATTCCGGGGAATATCGATACATATCTCCCTTTTGTCTCCTATTTGAGCGATATTGTTTTCAAAAGCATTTTGCTTTTAGCTATAATCGGGGCTGTGGTTTTCTTTACAACAAATTATTTCAAAAAGTTCTGGCACTGGATTATCTTAGTTCCACTTATACTTTTTGCTTTTGTTTCCGGGGATGCCAAGACAACACCTGAATTTTTGTTCGATGCCATCATTTTAGTGATCTGGATAGTTCCATTTTTCCTTTTGATCAAATGGTTTTTAAGAAATAATATATTAGCCTATTCGCTTTCTGTATTCTCCATCTTAAGTTTAAAAGGATTTTCAAACTTAGTTTCTCAGAAAGCAAGCTTTTATCAATTGAATGGTATTATATTGGGAATAGTGATTTTGATTCCTTTTATCTTGCTTTTGTTAGACTCACTTTCCCAAAAAGGTGAAGTTAAAAAGATATAAATGAACTATACCAGGAGGATAAAATGGGGAAAAATTTCGGCACTATAATTTTTGGTTTGATATTAGTTTTATTAGGAGGATTGATTCTTTTAGATAACTTAGGGGCTTTAGAATTCTGGAAGGTTTTAGGTAATATCTGGCCAATCATTCTCGTAATTTTAGGTGTATGGCTTATATTCCAGAGAGCACAGCCCGATTATGCTCAAGCCCCGGCAAAATTAAGCAAAGGTTTTGGAAATATTTTTTTAAATCCTAAAAGTATAGAGCCTGAAGGGTTGCTGGTCAACTCCGGCTTCGGGGACGTTGAAATCAATCTAACTAAAACTGGTCTTTTAGATAAAGAGAATTTGGTTAATATAAATCTTGGTTTTGGAGACATAAAAGTTTTACTTCCTGAAGGCTTGCCTATTTTAGCTTCAGGTAATTCCTTTGCTGGAAAGATAGAGATTTTGGGTAAGATGGCAGATGGTATAGGTAATAAAGTTGAGTATGAGGATGAGGGATACGGTTCTGCAACCAAAAAGCTAAAGATAGCCACAAAATTAGGATTCGGAGATATAAGGATTTTTCGAGCTTGATTTTCGCAGGCTAAAGCCTGCGCCTACCCACCAGTTATCTAGACATTGTTTCCTAAGTAATGTTACAATATCTGTTCCCGATGTCATCGGGACTCGCAATGACAGGCTAAAATATGCGGAAGCATCAAGAGATAATGTTATTTTGGAAACATTCTACTATATTAAGAGGGAATTTTGATTGACAAGTCTGTGTTCTGAGTTTAAATTGGGATAGAGATAAAAGCACTAAGGTGGGGAACGTTGTTCCACCTGTTTTTATTAAGAGTAAGCCCTTTGGCTTTACTTTAGGGAATTATTTGAGGAGAAATGTGAAAATGAGTAAATTAAAAGAAGTTGACCCAGAAGTTTATGAAGCTATTTTAGGGGAGACCAAAAGGGAGGCAAATAACTTAGAGTTGATCGCCTCGGAGAATTTTGTGAGTGAGGCTGTTCTGGAAGCGATGGGGAGTGTGATGACCAATAAGTATTCTGAGGGTTATCCTAAGAAAAGATATTATGGTGGGTGCGAGTTTATGGATGTGGTGGAAAACCTGGCAAGGGATAGAGCAAAGGAGCTTTTCGGATGCGAGCATGTGAATGTCCAGCCCCATTCAGGTTCTCAAGCTAATATGGGGGTCTATTTCTGCGTTTTAAAGCCTGGTGATACTATGTTAGGCTTGAACCTTTCGCACGGTGGTCATCTGACTCATGGCCATCCGGTCAATTTCTCAGGAAAATTCTTCAATGTGGTTCCTTATGGAGTGAACAAGGAGACAGAGACAATAGATTACGATGAACTTGAAAAGATCGCAAAAGAGGCTAAACCTAAGATGATAGTTGCTGGAGCATCTGCATATCCCCGAGAGATAGATTTTGCTAAATTTAAAGAGGTCGCTGATGAGATGGGTGCATATCTCATGGTCGACATCGCTCATATAGCAGGACTTATCGTTGCGGGGATTCATCAGTCTCCTGTTCCTTATGCTGATTTTGTCACCACAACCACTCATAAGACCTTAAGAGGACCACGCGGGGGGATGATAATGTGCAAAAAAAAATTCGCAAAAGAATTGGATAGAGAGATAATGCCCGGAATTCAAGGTGGACCTCTTATGCACATAATTTCTGCAAAAGCTGTTGCTTTTAAAGAAGCAAAAAAACCTGATTTCAAAGAATATCAACAGCAGATTGTAAGGAATGCAAAGGTATTAGCAAAAGAACTGGTCAATTTAGGTTATCATGTGGTCTCAGGTGGCACCGACACTCATCTTTTGTTGTTAAGCTTCATCGAAAGAAACTTAACTGGAAAAGTTGTTGAGGAGGCTTTAGAAAAAGCAGGAATCACCGTCAACAAAAACACAGTTCCATTTGATCCACAAAAACCTTTTATCACCTCAGGAATAAGAATTGGGACACCAGCCGTTACAACCAGAGGAATGAAAGAGCCGGAGATGGGAAAAATCGCCTACTGGATCGATAAAGTAATATCAAATCTCGGGGATGAAAAGGTATATGAGAATATCAAAGGTGAGGTCTTAGAATTATGTAAAAAGTTTCCACTCTATAAGGAAAGAATAGAAGTGGGGTGATGCTTTTAAAATTCTTTTAGAGTGCGAACTAAAGTTTCCCCACAATGAAATTTAAAATTCATCAATGATATTTTGGACTGTAAACCTTTAGGTTTACTTGTTGTTGAAAAGAATTAAGAAAACTTTTTAGGCACAGATTTTATCTGTGCTTTTTTGCAGAAAAGAAATTATTTTGTGTTTGATGCAAATTCTTTGTTAGAAAAAATATTGACTTTGTGAAAAAAATAACTAAGTTAAAACCAGTCTTGATAAGATGAGTGAGCCGATGTAATGAGTTGAAAAACATCTGATGATAACCGGTTGTATTATTCCCAACAGATTAAACAGATTTTAAAGGTTGAAGACAAACCTAAATTTGAGTTTTATTTCAATGGAAAAGAATATTATGCCTTTGAAAATGAGATGTTTTCATATGACTTTTAAAAAGTGAAAAATTTCACAAATCAGGACTTGACTCAAGGGGATTTCTCTGTAGTTTTATATCTGATTGTAAATCAAAAAGGCTGGTTATGCTGAAAGCAATTCTTCTATATCTTTCCAGACAAAAAGGGATCCAGGATTTTATGATGAATTTCGGGGTTACCCGGAGGGTAGTAGACCGATTTGTATCCGGGGAACAACTGGAGGATGGCTTGAATGCGGTGAAGAAAGTAAACTCCGAAGGCGCTATTGCCACCTTAGATCATCTGGGCGAAGAGGTCACAGAACCAGACGAGGCTGTGGCTGCTGCCGATGTTTATCTTGATGCCTTAGATCAGATCAATTTTAACCATGTTGATACCAACGTCTCGGTCAAACCCACTCAGCTCGGGTTGAAAATAGATAAAAAGCTATGTGAAAAGAACTTTACCAAAATCATCGAAAGGGCAAAAGAATATGATAACTTCGTCAGGATGGATATGGAAGATTCTGATTGCACCCAGGACACCCTTGATGTTTTCAAGAGCTTGAGAAAAAAATATGATAATGTGGGGATTGTGATCCAGACTTATCTTTATAGAAGTGAAAAGGACCTTGACGAAATCTTGGAATTAGAAGGTAGAATCAGGCTCTGCAAGGGTGCCTACAAAGAACCCAAAGAGGTCGCCTTCCCTAAAATACAGCAGGTGGATGAGAATTTCGTGAAATTGATGCAGAAGATGCTTTTAAGCGGAATCTATCACGGAATAGCTACTCACGATGAGAAGATAATAGAGATAACAAAAGAGTTTGCCCAGAAAAACAATATCCCCAAAGATAGCTTCGAGTTTCAGCTCCTTTACGGGATCCGCACAGAGCTTCAACATAGGTTGGTCAAGGAGGGTTACAATGTGCGTATCTATATCCCCTTTGGAAGGGAATGGTATCCCTATTTTACGCGGCGTTTAGCTGAAAGACCAGCCAATCTATTCTTCTTTTTAAAGAATTTCTTCCGGGCATAAAAACCTTTATAACTAAAAATTTATCGTCTACGCATTTAAAATTGCCTCAAAGATTTTAAAATAAATCCGCTTTATCTGTTCAATCCGTTTCATCTGTTGGGAATTATCTGCTGTGAATCATCCGCTTAATCCGCTCAACCCGTTGACCAATCCGCAGACCCATCTGTTTAATCTGTTGGGAATAAACAATAAAAAAACCCTCCCTCCGCCAAAGGCGGGGGAAGGGTTTTCTATCTCCGTAAGAGGTTTCAGATTACTTGCAAAGGTCCTTGAATCCATCCACTGTGAACATGCTCGGCTGATCCGGGAACGGAATCTCATTCGGGAAGCGTGCATAATCGTCCGGTGGAGGTCCACTCTTGAGCTTGTAGTTGGCAATATAGATAGCATCAGCAATATCACAATCACCATCTTTACTCAGATCCACATCACCCTGGTCTCTGAAAGGCATAGGCTTAGGTCCACTCTTGAGCTTGTAGTTGGAAATATAGATTGCATCAGAAACATCGCACTCACCATCGTCGTTCGGATCTCCTCTGTAGAAGCCTGCGAACTTCAGAGCATCACACATAAACGCGTCCATAGGTGGAGGTGCAGGATCACCAGTTATGGTAACAATGGTCTGAGTTGATCCAGGAAGAAGAATGAATGCATTGGTGGTGTGAAGTAGAGACATATCATTTGGACCCTGTGTAGTATCATAGATATCCCAATCAGTTCCATACATCAGATTGAATAAGCTGTCTCTGTCCAGACCCCATCCACCAAAAGGATGCACATAAATGGTGTTATCCAGACCCTTGAATCTCTCTTGCACAATTCCATGAACCGGCAAGAACATGGTTCCGAAAGGTGTGGGATCATCGAGGTTATACTGCCAGCCTAAGTTCAGATCCTAATCTCCACCACTCTTATCCCGATACAGATCAGGCATAAGGTCCCAATCCATCCAGATTGCAAACTTCAGGTCAGCTATCACTTCTTTATCAGTTGAAGTGTTGGTGATCACAAAGATCTGGAACATAAGATTGTGAGCATTGTAGTAAGGATCATCAAAACCGATCGCAGTCTGGTCAATAT
>JAUWYR010000043.1 GCA_030615745.1 Candidatus Zixiibacteriota bacterium
ATCTAATACCTTTTTTACCGAGAGTGTCTCCTTTTCAACTATCTTTTTCAAAGTCTTTCCCTCACAATATTCCATAACTATAAACATCTGTGACTCAAATTCATCAATCTCGTGAATGGTGGTGATATTAGGATGATTCAAAGCTGATGCAGCTTTGGCTTCATGCACGAATCTGGTCTTAGCTTCTTCATCACGCAAAAGATGTTTTGGCAGAAACTTCAAAGCCACTATCCGATCCAGCTTGGTGTCCTGGGCTTTATAGACCACCCCCATACCACCTTCTCCCAATTTCTCTAAAATCTTATAATGTGAAATGGTTTTGCCAATCATTTTTCTAATCCCATTTTTTTCAACAACTCAGTGAACCTCGGGTCCGAGCGCACGCTATCGAGCATTGGGTCTACTTTGAGACTTTCCAGCCAGTGATCGCGGTCCTCATAAGCCTTTTCCAGCCATTCGAAAGCCTGATTCTTTTGGCCAAGTCCGACATGAATTAATGCTACGTAAAACGGTGAAACATTCCTCTGCTTTGATAGCTCGTGCAACTCGTCAAGCACTTTGTTAGCCTCATCTCTCTTTCCTGAATACGAATATATAGCACCGAGCTGTGCTAAAAATAGTGGAATGCCCCTTCCCGAAAGGTCCATCGCCTTTTGAACCTCTGCGATGGCTTCATTATACATTGCCTTTTGCACATAAGGAAACGCGAGAAAGAAATGAGCGACGATAAAGCTCGGCTCCATCTCCAGAGTCTTCTGTAATTGCTCTATTGCTCGGTCGTACTGGCGCGCCTCGTAAAATAACCATCCTACGAGCGCGTTTATGATAAGCGAGAGCGGATCGATCTCCAGGGCTCGTTTAGCTTCTGCGGTGGACTCTTCGTGCCTCCCCATGTGTGATAAAAACTCAGCATACCAGTGGTGAGCTGTTGCATGGCTTGGATTGAGCTCAATGGCTCGCTTGTATTCTCTCTCGGCAGCCAACCAGTCCCAATCATAAAACTCACTGGCACCTGCTAGAGAGGTGTGTGCTTCTGCAAGGGCATTATCCATCTCCAGTGCCTTCTCTGCTGCTGCCTTTGCTCTTGGGAAAGCCTCTTTAGGGGGGAGATAACCATACCACCCAAGGAGATCGTAACAGTCGGCTATTCCTGCGTAGGCTAAAGCATAGGTCGGGTCTTTTTCGATTGCCTGCCAGAAGCACTCCAGACTTTTCTGGAATCCCTCTTCTGTTCTCTTGTTCCAAAAGTAGCGGCCCTTTAGATATAAGTTATATGCATCAAGATCTTCAGTATGACGCTTGACAAGTTTCGCCTTCTCTCCTCCCAAAAGCTTGAGCTTCAGCTTGTTTACAATCGCCAGGGAGATTTCATCCTGGATGGCGAAGATGTCTTCCATGTCTTGGTCGTATTTCTCAGACCAGAGATGGTATCCGTCGGCTACATTGATGAGCTGGGCAGTGATGCGTAGCCGGTTACCTGCTTTTCGGACGCTCCCTTCAAGTAGCGCTTCCACGTTTAGTTTTTTCCCAATCTCGCGGATATCCTCACGCCTGTCCTTGAACACGAAAGCTGAGGTTCGGGCAACGACCCGCAAACCTTCCACATGAGTCAGAGCATTGATGATCTCCTCTGCCATACCGTCGCAGAAGTAATCCTGTTCTTTATCGGCACTCAAGTTGGTAAATGGGAGAACGGCAATAGAGGGTTGACGTCTTTTAGCAGAAGGTTGTTCTTTCATAAATTCGAGCTCCTTTCTGAGCTTTCTTAAATCAACCAGAATATCCCCAGCCTTTTGGTGACGTAAATCCGGACTTTTGGCAAGCGCTTTGTTCACAATCAGTTCTAGTTCCGTCTGCACCTCGGTTCGTAAACTCCTTAGCGACTCCGGGTTTTCATTCAAAATGGAATAAATCACCGCCTGTTCATAGTCCCCCTTGAAAGGCAATTGCCCGGTAATCATCTCATATAAAACCACACCAAATGAGAAAATGTCACTACGGGGGTCAACTTCTTTACCTTGTGCTTGTTCAGGTGACATATATTGGGCTGTGCCTAAAGCCGTTCCGGTCTTGGTCAGCTGATTGACACCTTTCAACTTAGCCAAGCCAAAATCCATGATCTTGACTACTCCCTCGTCGGTAAGCATAAGATTATCTGATTTTATATCTCTATGAATGATATCCTTCTTGTGAGCAGTATTCAAACCCTCTGCTATTTGAATGGCAATTTTCAAAGTTTCTTCTATGGAAAGCTTTTTTTCTTTAATCACTTCCTTTAGCGATTTGCCTTCAATATATTCCATAGAGATGAAACATTCACCCTCTACTTCATCTATTTCATAGACTGTGGTGATATTGGGATGATTTAGAGCAGACGCAGCTTTGGCTTCATGCACAAATCTCATCTTGGTTTCTTCATCAGGCAAAAGATGTCTTGGCAGAAACTTCAAAGCTACTATCCGATCCAACTTGGTGTCCTCAGCTTTATATACCACTCCCATACCGCCTTCGCCCAGTTTTTCGAGGATTTTGTAATGGGATATAGTTTTGCCAATCATTTTATCTTCAAGTGAGCCCATCATCTATATTTTAGCAAAAAATAATGAATTGCCAACCAAAAATTTGACTAACGGCAAGACTCCAGGGTCATTCAGTTGGGCACGTAAACTTCCAATATCTCAGTCTGAGTCACCAGCTTTTGAATATCTTCCAGCAGGGGAGAATTCAAGCCATTTTCAAATTCTGTTTGATCTTAAGGCATCACGCTTATTCGAGCGAAGGCGCGAAGGGTTTAAAATCCACACCGAGCCGATCGAATAAAAATACGTAAGTATCGGCATAGAGTGCAATGTCTTCGCTGAGGGCACTACCGATTCCATGACCTGAACCGGAACTCATTCTTAGCAGCACATAGCCCTCCGAACTGGTTGCCGCCTGGAGACGCGCGACCATCTTCCTCGAATTAGAAGGATTGACCCGGCCGTCATTTTCATCGGCCGTCATCAAAATATCTGGATAGTGCGTTCCATCGACCACATTCTGATAAGGTGAATACCCATAGAGCGCCCTGAACTGCTCAGGATCCTTGACTGTGCCAAACTCGGTAACGTTAAACTCGCCGTTCGGGTCCAGCTCAACCCGTAACATATCTAGAACGCCATTTAGGCATACAACTGCCCGGAAGAGGTCCGGGTGTTGTGTCATCGTCGCACCCACCAGGAGTCCACCGTTGCTACCGCCCTTAATGGCGAGTTTTGACGGGTTGGTGTAGCCGGCGTCAATCAAATACTGTGCACATGCGGCAAAGTCATCAAATACGTTCTGCTTGTTCGTAAGATTGCCGGATTTGTGCCATTCTTCGCCAAACTCTCCACCACCACGGAGGTTTGCAATCACATATACACCCCCTTGATCCAACCACAGACTGAGGGTGCGATCATATCTAGGTGTCTGACTTGCACCATACCCGCCATAGCCATAAAGAATAGTTGGATTATTACCATCCAGCTTCGTGCCTTTTCGGCAAATAATATTCATCGGCACCTGTGTGCCATCCTTTGAGGTGGCAAATTTGCGTATTACCTCGACCTGGCTGAAGTCCGCCGGGGATGTGACATATAAGTCTGTCCGCAGGGTCTCCTCCTGCGAGGGCTCATAAGTGTAGCAGACTGGAGGTTCTATGTAGCTGGAGTTTCTAAAGAGGATCTCATCTCCTCCCAGCGAAATCATCTCCCCCACTGATGAAATCGGCATAACCGGTATCAATTTCTGAAAACTGCCCGTGTGTTCCAGCACACGAATCTGCGAGGGGCCACCTACTAGGTCTCGCACGTAGATCTTGTTGGCTGTAGGTAGGAAACTCTGAATAACCATCTCGCTCTCGGCAACAACTGTATTGGCCTGCGACAGTCTTGTTTTTCCAGGGGGGAGGCGAAGGATCTTGCCTCGCGGGGCGTCTTTATGAGACAGTAAATACAGTGCATTTTCTGGCCCAAATTTGACCCGAGTGATCATATCCGAAAACTTGGTTATCTGTTTCCATTTTCCAGAAGGATCAAGGAGATAGTGTGCAAACTCCCCGCCATCGCCGTTGGCGACCACTGCCAAAACATATCGACCATCATCTGATGTTTCGAATTCAACCTCGGCAATCCGCGGGAACTCCTCGCCAATTACGTAGATATCCTCTTCTGTCGATGAGCCCAGCTGGTGATAATAGACCTGCTGGTAAAATCGCATATCCTCAGGCGGCCGTTCGCTGGTGCGAGGGTAGCGGGTATAGTAGAAACCCGAGCCATCTGCTGTCCAGGCAACATCGCCTCCGGCGGTAGGACCGTTAACGCGGCGGATGACATCCGGCAGGCTTTTGCCGGTAGCGACTTCGTATACATGGACATCGCCGTCCTCAGTTCCGCCTATGGAAAGGGACACGGCGACCACCCGAGCATCGGGAGACACAACGTAGAAATCGATTGATGTCGAGCCTGTCGTATCTAGTTGATTGGGGTCGAGAATCACCTGTTCAGTGCTCGGATCGTGCGGCGATTGCATCCTGACCAGCAACGGTTGATCCTTAGGCGGTTGACTCTTGAGGGCAAACAACACACCACCCTTATATCGGAACCAGTAGTATTCCGGTGAAGCCTTATCATACAACTCTTGCAGTCGTTTAGCAATTGCTTCACGGGCGGGAATGTTGTCTAATACCCAGCGTGCGTACTTGTTCTGTGCTTCGCTCCAACGACGGACCTCCGGATCGTTACCATTTTCCAGCCATCGGTAGTTGTCGATAACCTCAACGCCCTGATATGTGTCTGTAACCGGTATGATCGCGCTTTCTGGCAGTCGAGGCGCATCGCCGGAACAGCTAGTTACTGTCAAGCACACGCTTAATGCAAGAAGCGCGGTACTTAGTGCTATGTTTGTATGTCTTTTAGTATTCATAACGTAACTCCTTTAGGTGCGGCTTGCCAATGGGCAAACACTTCATTATCGATATGTTTCTCACGTTTCTCCAAAATCTTGTAAAGCGATATTGTTTTGCCGATCATTTTGCCCTTTGTATAAAAGATTATCGTTCTTTATCTAATTAAAGGAAAGATTTTATTGTTGTCAATCGAAATTCTACAAAAAAAGAGAGATAGATAATCTAAAAGAAGAATATGGTCTAAAAATTCAGTAACAACAGCAACTTAAGAAACTATCTAAAAAGCCTTGAACAATTAATTCTAATCTATTGCCTTCCAACGGCTTCCACCCACTGTGGCATAGTGCAATCTAATGGGGAATTCAAAGTTCACAAAAGTTTGCTAAGAGTGAGGTCAGCCCCCGTTTTATTAGTTTTCTTTTATTTTTGCTCTAACTTCTTCTTTATATAAGGAATTAGCCCTCCACTATCCAAAATCTCTTTGATAAAATCTGGCAAATGAGCAAATTCTATTTTTTTATCATTTAGGATTATCTCTCCCTTTTCAAAATCTATAATTATTTCTTTTCCTTCCTCTACAAGATCATAAGCTTTTTCCGATTGAACCAAAGCAAGACCCTGATTTATCGCATTTCTGAAAAATATTCTTGAGAATGATTTTGCAACAACGCAACTTATTCCTGCATGTTTCAAAGAGGTAGCTGCCTGCTCCCTTGAGCTCCCACATCCAAAATTCTTTCCAGCAACGATTATATCACCTTTTTGTATCTTTTGCGGGAAATTTTTGTCCAGACCCTCCAAGGCATGCTTTGCCATCTCTTTTGAGTCTATTATCGGAAGATATTTGCCAGGATAGATCAAATCGGTATCGATGTTATCCTTCAATTTCCAGACTCTCCCTTTTAAAATCATACTATTTTACCTTTCCATATTTTTCTCAAAAACTCCCGGGGGTCAGTTATCTTTCCCTTTATAGCTGAGGCAGCAGCTGTTGCTGGTGATGCCAAAAAGATTTGAGAATCAGAAGAGCCCATTCTACCTTTGAAGTTGCGATTGGTGGTAGCCAAACACTTCTCCTTTGCTCCTAAAATTCCCTCATGTGCACCCAGACATGGGCCACACCCTGGATTTAAGACAACGCAATCTGACTCAACAAATACCTTTATGATTCCTTTTTTTAAAGCTTCTAAATAGACCTCTTTGGAACATGGCAAAACAAGCATCCTAATATCAGGATGAACTTTTTTGCCTTTCAAAATCCTCGCTGCTATCTCCAGATCATCTAATCTTCCATTGGTGCATGAGCCCAAAACCACCTGGTCGATTTTTACACTCTTTACCTCCTCCACAGGCTTCACATTATCAACAGAATGGGGACAGGATATTTGGGGCGTAAGTTTTGTGATATCGAACTCGTATTCCTCGTTATATACTGCGTTCTGGTCTGCCCACACAGGCAGGTAATTTTTTTTTGTCCTTTTTTTAAGGAATCTTTTGGTAGCCTTATCAAATGGAACAATTGCAAATTTAGCACCCATCTCCATTGAAAGATTGCATAATGTGAACCTCTCTGAGATAGACATATCCGAAACCGCCTCCCCGTAGAATTCAACAGATTTGTAAGATGCACCTTCTGAGGTGAGGTTTTTTATCACAAAAAGTATAACATCTTTAGCATATACCCCCAAAGGAAGTTTACCTTTTAAAACTATTTTGACCGATTCAGGAACCTTAAGCCATATCTTTCCTAAAGCCCAAACCCCAGCCATCTCGGTTGCGCCTATTCCGGTTGAGATCGCTCCGATACATCCATATGAAGTGGTATGCGAATCTGTTCCCAAAGCAAGCTCACCTGGCAATATATGCGCCTTTTCTACCATAACCTGATGGCATATTCCCTCGTTGATATCGTAGAAATTTTTTATTTTTTGTTCTTTGACAAAAAGCCTTATTTGGCGATGAATATCTGCTGTCTTCTCAGATTCAGCTGGAACTCTATGGTCCAAAGGAATTATGATTTTTCCGGGATTCCATACTCTGGAGATTCCAATCTGGTTAAACTGCTTTATCACAAGCCCGGTATTATCATGGCTCATCACTATATCCGGTTCCACTTCTACTATCTCCCCAACCTCGATTTTGCTTTTACCCAATTTTTTTGCTAAGATCTTTTGAGCAATAGTTAGAAAACCAGATTTTGAGCTTTGGGCAAAAGATAGCTCTAATTGTGCCATTTTCAAAACCTTAGGCTTTTCAATTATTTTGTATTTTTTTCTCCATTTATAAAAAGCAGAAGCTGATAAGGAAAGCTCTGCCCCTGCTTCTTTGTCATTTCCAAATCTCTCCCACAAATCCTTTATCTTCTCCTCAGAATATTTAGGCAAAGAAAATTTCTCAATTTTCTTCTTTCTTCTCCAGTAGGTAACAAGATACTTAGGTACACCGATAGCTTGGGCAACCTTTTTATCGGTTTTATATTTCTCTTGGAGTTTTAAAATCTCTTCTTTTTTGGGTATCTTCATAAACTGATTTTATCGAACTTCTCTTTTATCTTTTGATAGATTTCATCTAAGGAGATGGAAATAAGCTTGGTATCAGCTAAAACTGGCATAAAATTGGTATCTCCATTCCAGCGTGGAACAATGTGGATGTGGAGATGATCTGCTATCCCTGCTCCGGAGACCTTCTGCAAATTCACCCCTAAATTGAAACCGTGAGGTTTCAAAACATCTTTTAATACCTTAACTGAAAGCTGGGTAAGCTTTATCAGCTCGAAAAGCTCAGAATCTTTCAACTTCTCCAATTTTCCGATATGCCTTTTGGGGCTGACCATAAGATGTCCACTATTGTAGGGAAAACGATTGAGAATAACAAAACAACTTTTGCCCCTGAACAAAATCAGATTCTTTTTATCTTTTTTCTCCTTTAATCTTTTACAGAAAATACATCCTTTTTCCTTTTCACCCAAGATAAACTCTTTTCTCCACGGGGCCCACAGGTTTTTCATCAAAAGCTCCTTTATAAAATCTTTTTTAAAATATAATCAAAAATCTTGTTGATTTCAATCTTTATTTTTTGAAAAAAATCTTATGCACATTTGGAGTATTATAAACTGTTATAAAGTTATGCTAAGGCATTTTATTTGTCTGTAAGACTTTAAAAAATATATGGCTTTAAAGATAAATTCCAACTAAAAAATCTCAAACAGATTTTCCTTAAAAAACCGTATTACTACATTTAAGAGTTAATTACAGATGCAGGATAATTATAAAATTTCGGGTTTTAAAATCTATTTTTCATTTGAAAAATTTAAAAAAATCTTTATATTTAAAAAATGATCAAGGTAAAGAATTTAACTAAAAATTATGGGGAGCAAAAAGCGGTAGACAATATATCCTTTGAGGTAAAAACCGGGGAGATCTTAGGTTTTTTAGGACCAAATGGCGCTGGTAAAACCACTACCATGAGAATCATAACCTGCTACATGCCCCCAAACTCTGGCACTGTTGAAATAGATGGGAAAAATATTTTCGACGATTCCTTAAGTATAAGAAAAAAAATCGGCTATCTTCCTGAGAACGCACCCCTTTATATGGATATGAACACAATAGATTATCTTTACTTCGTAATGGGGTTAAGGGGTGTCTCAAAAAAGGATTACCAAAAAAGGTTAAAGGATATAATAGAGATATGCGGACTGGGCTCAGAAATACATAAAGATATAGGTGAGCTTTCCAAAGGATTCAGACAGAGGGTTGGGTTAGCCCAGGCTTTGATTCACGAACCTGAGATATTGATTTTGGATGAGCCCACATTAGGTCTTGACCCCAATCAGATAGTTGAGATAAGAAATATGATAAAAGAGCTTGGAAAGGAAAAGACCGTGATTCTGTCCACTCACATCCTCCCCGAGGTAGAAGCAACCTGTGGAAGGGTCTTGATAATTAACGAGGGCAAGATCGTAGCTGATGGCACCCCAGAACAGCTCCAGAAAGGATTTAAAGGAAAAGAAAAAATCTATATTGAGATAAAATCAGAAGAAGATGTGATAAGCAAGTTGAAAGGTCTGCCTGGAGTTGAAAAAGTAGATTTTACCGCCCCCGATGAAAATGATATAAAAAAACTCAGTATAGAATGCAGGAAAGGTGTGGATTTAAGGGAAAAGATTTTCAATTTCTCTGTTGAGAACAAATGGATAATCCTTGAGATGAGAAGGGAAGAAAAAAGCTTAGAGGAGATCTTCAGACTCCTAACCCAGTCGAATTAGTTATGACCCGAAATATCTGGACCATCTGTAAAAAGGAATTTAGATCATACTTTAACTCCCCAGCCGCTTACATTGTCCTGACCATCTTTTTATTACTCACCGGATGGTTTTTTTTCAGCGATTTTTTTATAGTAAATCAGGCAAGCTTAAGGGGACTTTTTGGAATAGTTCCTTTCATCTTTATGTTTTTTGCTCCAGCTATTACAATGAGGTTGATCGCTGAGGAGAAAAAGTCAGGGACAATAGAGGTTTTAGTGACTTTGCCGGTTAAAGACTCAGAGATCATCTTGGGGAAGTTTTTGGCATCTTTTTTCCTTTTGTCCATAGCTGTACTTTTAACCTTATTTTATCCACTATTCCTTTCAGCAACAGGAAAATTTGACTTCGGCTCTGTTTTTGGAGGCTATCTCGGATTGATTTTGAGCGGATGTTGTTTTTTATCCATAGGTCTTTTCAGCTCGAGCTTAACCCAGAACCAGATCGTGGCATTCATCCTTGGTTTTGTTATCATCTTCGTTTTGATGATTTTGGATAAAGTCCTTTTTTTCTTTCCTGGATTTCTTGGCTTTGTTTTTCAGTATTTAAGTGTTGGTTATCATTCCTCAAACCTTGGTCGTGGTGTTATTGACTCGAGGGATTTGGTCTATTATTTTTCAATAATATTTTTCTTTCTGGTTTTAGGAATAAAAGCACTGGAGAGCAGAAGGTGGAGGTAAAAAGATTTGATGTTTAAAAATAAAACTGGACTTGGCACCCTCTTTTTAATTTTTGGAATCTTGGTTTTATTAAATCTTTTGTCCTTAAAGATTTTTAAAAGAATCGATCTGACCTCAGGAAAGGTCTTCAGCCTTTCAGAAGCGAGCAAAAGGATTGTTCGCAATTTAGATGATAAGCTTTTAGTCAAGATGTTTTTCACAAAAGACCTCCCTCCGCCCCACAATGCTAATATAAGATATGTTAAGGATCAATTGGAGGAGTACAGGTCTTATTCTGGTGGAAATATGGAGCTTGAACTCATCAATCCTAAAGATGAGGAAAAGGAGATGGAGGCTCAAAGATACAGAATCCCTCCCCTTCAGATGAATGTTTTGCAGAACGATAAGTTAGAGATCAAAAAAGTCTATATGGGATTGGCTTTTCTTTATGAGGATAAATTCGAGGCGATACCAGTTGTTCATACCATCTCTGGATTGGAATACGAGATCACCTCGATCATAAAGAAACTCACATCCGAAAAAATTTCGACAATTGGATTTATCACCGGACACGGTGAGCCAACTACACTCGAGGGTTTAACATATTTAAATCAAAAATTGGAAAAGGAATATCGGGTGAGACAGATAAACCTACAGGAGTTAGGGGAAGTTCCAAGGGATATCGATGGTCTGGTCATCATAGGACCCAAAAAGCCCTTTTCCGATTGGGAGAAATATGTTCTGGACCAGTTTTTGATGAGGGGAGGAAAGTTAGGTCTATTTTTAGATAAATTTGATGTTAACCTTCAGGAAGGTATGGCTCAACCTTTAAGTTTAGGTCTGGATGATTTTTTAAAAAATTACGGGATAAAAATAAACGATGATTTAGTAGTTGACCTCAAGTGTAGTCAGCTAAGGGTTCAGCAATCCAGAGGACTTTTCGCAATTACTAATCTTGTTAACTATCCCTATTTTCCTTTAAGCACAAATTTCGATAAAAAAAATGTGATAGTAAAAGGTTTAGAGACAGTTGAGTTTCCATTTGTCAGCTCAATCGATTCTGCTTTAACTAAAGAGAAAAACTTAAATTTCACTCCGATAGTCCTATCCTCTGATAAAAGCGGAAGTCTCAGATTCCCATTTGACATAACCCCTTTTAAAAAATTTTCCTCTGAGGATTTCGATAAGAAAAACCTGATATTAGCCGGTATAATCTCAGGAAGATTTCAAAGCTTTTTTGTGGACAAACCAAAGCCAGAGCCACCAGAAAAGATTAGTTCTGACACTTTGTTTCTATCTGAAAGTCCTGAGAACAGATTGGTTGTGGTGGGTGATGCTGACCTTATTCAGGATGGAAAAATCGGGTCTAAGGATAATTTGATATTCTTTATGAATATCATCGATTGGTTATCTCAGGATGAGACTTTGATAGCAATTCGCTCCAAAGAGGTTACATCAAGACCTCTGAAAAAGATATCAGATGGGAAGAAAAAGGCTTTGAAATATGGAAACATCTTAGGAATCCCTATTTTGGTGGTTTTGTTTGGCGTTTTCCGATGGAGGATAAGAAAACAGGCTAAAAAGAGAGCTCTATGAAAAAGACTTTCTGGATACTTTTTGGGATTTTAATTCTTTTTTTCCTTCTTTATTTTGGATTAACACAAAAAGAAAAGAAAAAACTTTCTCCTAAAATTAAGGAGAATTTCTTGGGCATCGATACAAAATCTATTGATAAATTTGAGATAAAAAAATTGGGTTTTAAAATTGTATTTGGAAAAAAGGAAAATGTTTGGTGGGTCACAGAACCTGAAAACTATAAAGCTGATAGACCATCGATAAATAAGTTTTTAGAATCAGCCCAAGAGTTAAAGGTTGAAAATCTCATATCGACCAACAAGAAAAAACAGATTTTGTTTCAGGTAGATACCCTTACAGGAACTCGCTTAAATTTCTATCAAGGCGGTAAGCTCAAAGCATCAGTGGTGATAGGGAAAATTTCTCCGGATTTCACCCATACCTATGTGAGAAAAACTGAATCTGATGAAGTCTATTTAGCTAATACATATCTAACTTATATGTTAAACCGAACTCCAAAGGGATGGAGAGACCGGGAAATTTTTCGACTTGACCCTGAAGAGGTCAGCACAATTGAGCTCTCAAAAGGAAAAGAGAAGTTCAAACTTATACAACCTGTCCGGTCAGGAAAAGATACCCTCTGGATGGTAAGCCCATATCCTTATAAAGACTTTTTTGAGACCAAAAAAGAAGAAATAGACCAATTCCTGAAAGCTTTGTGTTATCTTAAAACAGATGATTTCGCAACAAAAAAAGATACAGAAATGCTCGATTTCAAAAACCCCTTCCGCAAATATAAAATCACATTGAAAGATGGCACAGAAAAAACTTTGAGCGTATTTAAGATAAAAGATAAAGAGGGGAGATATTTTTTAAAGACGGGTGAGGATGACACAGTCTTTCTCCTTTTTGGACACTCCTTCGAAAAAATCGACAAAAAAATAGATGATTTCAAAACATAAATATATCTTTTTTTTGGAGTGTGCGAAGTCTCTTGACCTTCGGCATCTTGACGATAAAGCTTTAGCTTTACATCTAAATTTCTCGTGTTCACTGTTGGTCTTTTTGACCAACAGCTTGATGACTTGAAATCTTTCTGTTGGTGAAGGACACCAACAGATAGCGAGGAAAAGTATGGAATATGCAATCTTATTCGGATTAGGGATATTAATAGTTCTTATCTTGATTTTGATTCTGAAGCCTAAAAAGGACACATCATCCCTTCTTTTACAACAGGAGATCGAAAGCTTAAGAGAGCAGTTAAGGAAAAGCTTGGATAACACCAGTTATCTGATCGACCGAAGATTGGAGACTACCAATAAAGCATTTGTGGATGTACAAGCCAATTTAGCTAAATTGGAGGAGTCTAACAAAAGGGTCTATGAGATTGGAAAAGATATTTCCTCTTTACAGGAGATTTTAAGGGCTCCTAAGTTAAGAGGAGGCTTGGGTGAGCTTTTCCTGGGTGACCTTCTGTCTCAAATTCTTCCACCGGAAAATTTCGAACTTCAACATTCCTTTAAATCAGGTGAGAAAGTTGATGCTGTGGTAAAATTAGGGGATTCGCTTGTGCCGGTCGATTCAAAATTCCCCTTGGAAAACTTCAGAAAGATGCTAAAGGCAGAATTTGAAGATGAGAAAAAATATTTCAAAAAACAATTTGCAGCCGATGTGAAAGGTCATGTCGATTCAATAGCCTCCAAATATATTTTGCCAGATGAGAAAACATACGAATTCGCCTTGATGTATATTCCTGCTGAAAATATCTACTATGAAACCATAATAAAAGACGAAGAATTAGGAGAGAAAAAGAGTATATCATCTTATGCTCTGGAGAAAAAAGTCATCCCGGTCTCACCCAATACTTTTTACATTTACTTGAAAACAATCTTGTTGGGTTTAAAAGGGATGAGGATTGAGGAAAAAGCTTTGGATATTATTCGCAACATACAAAGATTAAGAGGGGACTTCTCAAAATTCCAGCAGGATTTTTCAAAGATAGGTCCTCATCTTTCACATGCCAAATCCTGTTATGATTCAGCGGAGAAAAGATTGGAAAGATTCGGAGAGAAGTTAGAACAGGTGGAGGAGCCAAACGAAAAAGAGCCTGGAGAAAGTTAAAAACGTATCGGCGGGCGTTGCAAAGCATTCATAGAATATGCCCGCCGTTGAAAAGGAGTGCAATCCATATGGATTGCACTCCAAAAAAGTTTTTGTTGTTGCCGAATTTGTAATTCGGCAATTTTGTGCTACATTTAAAATGCAGCAACAACACAAGGTCAGGGCACCTGCCGTGCACAATATTTTATGGTTCAATTTCGCAGAGGGATAAACTCTCTGCTACGCGTAGAGGCCTATCCGTCCCGGGAGCCTTTATGGCTCCGATACCATAGAAACTGAATTAAATCAAACCTTTAAACAACAGAGGAGGAATAAGATGAAACGGATTTATTGTGGTGTCAGGAGTTTCCTCCTGACACCACCTATGAATTATCAAGCCTGTCTTTGAACTTTAAACCTTTGAAGTACAAACCTATTTCAAAACTATTAAGGAAGATTTTTGTATGACGATAGCTTCTGGAAGCCTGGGATCACAGAAAGTGATTTGTGATTACAATTATTTTACCAATCATATCTGCATGCTGTCCACTGTTTACTTTTAACTCTTTTCTCTTTATTTTTTAATTTTTAATTTTTAACTTTTAATTTTTAATTTCTTAAGCCTCTCCTTCGCATCTTCAACCTCCGGTATCCCCGGGTCAGCATCCTTCCAGATTTCCAGAAACTCCTCGTACTTTTCGATTGCCTTTTTGTTCCAGCCTGATTTCTCGTAAGCTAATCCCAACAGGTAATGAGCTTTCACCACCCAAGTTGCAAAATATGCCCTGCCTTCGTCATATCTTGAAAGTAACTTCTCCAACTCAGCTACCGCCTCGCCCAGTCTGTCCGATTCCAGGTAAGCTTTGGCAAGCATAAAGTGTACATAAAAAGATGGGACATCTCTGGCTGCTTTTTCAAAGTTAATTAGTGACGCTTGGAGATTACCCCTTGCCAGCTCTATACATCCAAGGGCATACCAGTAACTATACATCAAGGTTTGATCTTTTTCTTCGATATCTTTCTTCAAAGCTCTTGCCACCTCTTCAGCTTTTTGAAAATGGTTATTCTCTACCAAGAGCCAGACATAATAATGCCGCCAGTACACCTTATCATAAGGGTTAGCGCTGTGCCAGATTTTGATGGCCTTTTCAGCTTCCTTTACAGCCAGATTCTGATTTCTCTTCTCCCTATAGATATCTGCCTTTGAGAAATGTTTAATTGCGTTCTGCACTCCTTCAGCCTGCTCCATTCTATCTGCGCCTATGCCCTGATCCAAAACCTCAAGGGCATCCTTGAACTTGCCCTGATAACGAGGGATATAAGCCAAATAGGTTCTTCCTGCTGACCGCCAATCTTTCTCAGTGCTGGAGGAAAGTTCTTTATAACAACTTTCAGCTTTAGCATACTCTCTTTTAAAAAGATACATATGCCCCAGTTTTGTCAGGGACGAATAGAAATCCGGTTTTATCTCTAAAGCCTTTTTGTAAGACTGGATCGCCTGGTCTATCTTGCCATTGTAGGCATAAAGGTCAGCTCGGCTGTCATAGGGATTGGCTTCATCCGGTGCTAAGGATATATATTGGTTTATAGCCCAGATAGATTTCTCAAAATTGCCGATTTCATTGTAGGCATAGGCAAGCTCGTTATAAGGGTCTTTATAAAGAGGATCTATCTCAATGGCTTTGTTAAAGTGTCGAACAGCTTGCTCAAACTGTCGCCGCCCATAATAATAGAGCCCTAACTTATAAAATGCCTCTTTCTCCTCAGGATAGCGCTCTACTATCTTCTTTAGCTCTTTAATCGCCTCTGGATAATTCCCTGATGTAATTGCCTCCTGACTTTTTATATACCATTTTTCCTTTTGGCTAACTCTATCTGAGTATTCCACTGCTTTAGCTATCAGTTTTATATCCACCTGACCCACCTGGGTCCATCCAATGTAAGCCAACCGATAATATGCCATGGCAAAGGTGGAGTCAAACTCCAAAGCTTTCCTGTAGCTTTTTTCAGCTTCCGCGTTATAATACTTAGAGCTGTAATCAAGTCCTTCAAGATAGTAACGATACGCTTCCGGTGAATGGGTGGTAACATCGGCAACGGAAGGGTCTGGTTCTTGCTGCGCCACTGCAGGTAGGGACAGGTCTTTCTTGATTTCAACAGTGAGTTTGTCGACCAGAGAAAATACATCTTCTTTCATTTCTCCAGCAATACGTTGAGAAGCTTGCACCTGACCATTTTCCACATTGACAAGCTGAGTGGTTATTACAGTTCGCGGCTCAACTTGAAGAATGTTCCCCAAAAGCATCCACCGGGCTCCAGCTTTTGTCGCAACCTGGGTGGCAACTTCTCGGTCGATCTTCTTTTCTCCTTCCCTCCCCAAAAGCTTGAGAATATCATACAGCCTCTGACTGGAGACTACACGCATATATTCAGATTCAGAAAGATCAGTTATCAAAAGATTGGTTACGATCTCACCCAGCCTTTCGGTATCCTCTCTGTCCACCATATTCTCAAAATACATTATAGCTAAAGAGTTCTCTTTAGCTATTGCCCTCTTTTCTGGAACTATCTCAAACTTGAAAGGTTTAAGAATGAAGAAAAGCAAAAGAAGGATAAAAACAACTGAGGCGGGAACTATAAAGGGAAGAAGTTTCTTTTTAGGCTTTGCCATAACACCAACCGTCGTCTCCTTCTGTAATCTTTTCAAATCCGCCATTATATCAGCTGCACTCTGATACCTGATATTGCGGTCTTTTTTTAATGTCTTGTCAACTACTCTCTGCAACCCTTCTGGAACATTGGCTTTATACCGTGCCAATGGTTCTGGTGTCTCATTTACAATAGAATAAATTATCGCTGCTTCATGCTCGCCCTTAAAGGGAAGCTGACCTGTGATCATCTCATATAATACCACACCGAAAGAAAAAATGTCTGATCGCTGATCAACCTCTTCGCCCTGCGCCTGTTCAGGGGACATATATTGCAAAGTGCCTAAAGTTGTGCCGGTCTTGGTCAGCTTGGTCACACCTTTCAGCTTGGCCAGGCCAAAATCCATGATCTTGACTACTTCCTCGTCGGTCAACATAATGTTATCTGATTTTATATCTCTATGAACAATTCCCTTCTTGTGAGCAGCATTTAAACCCTCTGCTATTTGAATGGCAACTTTTAAAATTTCTTCCATGGAAAATCCCTTTTCTTCGACTAAATCCTTTATGGATTTGCCCTCGATATATTCCATGCAGATGAAACATTCACCTTCTACTTCATCTATTTCATAGACTGTGGTGATATTAGGATGATTTAAGGCTGATGCAGCTTTGGCTTCATGCACAAACCTTGTCTTGGCTTCTTCATCAAGCAAAAGATGTTTTGGCAGAAACTTCAAAGCCACAATCCGATCAAGCTTGGTGTCCTGGGCTTTATAGACCACGCCCATCCCGCCTTCTCCTAACTTCTCCAAAATCTTATAATGTGAAATGGTTTTGCCAATCATTTTTTCCTTTGGATAAAAGATTGTCCTTCTGTATCTAATTAAAGCAAAGATTTTTTTGTTGTCAATGGAAATTCAACGAAAAAAGAGGGTAGATAGTCTAAAGGAAGTATGCTTTCCAAAAATTGAGTAGCAAAAGCAACTTACAAAACTTTCCAGAAAAAACAGTGCGGTAAATGTGATATCTCATACCTCTCGAATATGCCAAAGAAAGGGAGTTTCTAAGAAGTTGTGATGCCACTGAAATTGTCTAGTTGGGAACAAAAATGTATTTAGAAAATATGGGCTTAGCTATATTTCTGTTTGACTTTACGATTTTTTGTAATATATTTAAATTTTCTAAGAGGTTGGAGCTATGGCTTTGTGGGATAGCATAACTTTTGGACAATTTATTCCAGGTGATTCTGTGATTCACAGATTAGATCCGAGGACTAAACTTTTAATGGTTCTGGGATGCGTGGTTTTGGCAGCTATAACTTTGAACCTTTTAACCTACGTTATCCTTATTTCTTTTTTAGCATTTATTTTTATCCTTTCTGCGCTTCCTTATCTTTTGCTGTTCAAAAACCTGAAGTCATTTTTCTGGCTTTTCTTAATCATCTTTTTTTTCCAGATTCTTTTCACATCTGACACAACAAAAGCCATCATCCATTTCGGTTTTATCAACATCACACAAATTGGTATCCATAATGGAATTCTCTATACTCTCAGGCTTTGCGTTTTCATTTTCGGAGCAGTGGTCTTGAGTCTGACTACCTCACCTATGGATTTGACTGATGGAATATTTAAGTTTTTATCACCCTTAAAAAAACTCAAGTTTCCAGTTCAGGAGCTTTCCCTTATAACTATGATCTCCTTAAGGTTTGTTCCCCTTCTTTTGGAGGAGGCTTCTAATTTAAGAAAAGCACAACTTTCAAGAGGTGCCTCTTTTGAGGGTGGGATCATTCAAAGGACCAAAAAAACTATACCTTTGCTTATACCTTTGTTTATATCCTCTTTTAGAAAGGCAGATGATTTAGCATTAGCCTTAGATGCAAGAGGATTCAGGTCAAAAGAAGAAAGGACATCATATCAAAAGCTTGAGTTTAAAATAAATGATTACGTTTTCTTAGGGCTTTTAATTTTTATAATTTTTATCTGTCTCTGGATTATATAATGGAGTGTAAGGCTTTTGCCTTATTAATAAAAAATAGATTCTGTGAAAAATTTTAATGCAAAAAAACATAAAGCTAAAAATAGAATATGATGGAACAAATTTTTCAGGTTGGCAAATTCAGCCAAAAAAAAGAACCGTTCAAGAAGAGATAGAAAAAAAATTAGAAAAAATCTTAGGTTCGAAAACAAAGCTTATAGGAGCGGGAAGGACTGATGCAGGAGTTCATGCTTTGGGTCAGGTGGCAAACTTTAAGACCACATCTAAGCTTAAAACAGATGAAATCAAAAATGCGCTGAACAGTCTTTTACCGGATGATATAGTGATTAAACACATAAAAGAGGTTGATTTAAATTTTGATGCAAGATATAGCGCTAAATCAAAAGTTTATCAGTATCGAATTTATTTATGCAAAACCGCCTTACATAAAAACTATGTTTGGGAGGTAGAATATAACTTAAAAATTAAAAAGATGAGAGAAGCTACTGAGATGATAATAGGAGAACACGATTTCTCAGCTTTCTGCGTTGCTAAGTCTTCAAAAGAAAATAACTACTGTAAAGTAATAAAAGCTTTATGGAAAAAAACAAAAAAAGAACTTTTGTTTGAGATCGAAGCTGATAGATTTTTACATTCTATGGTAAGAACTTTGGTTGGAACTTTAGTAGATGTTGGAAGAGGATATTTCAATATATCAGATTTTAAAAAGATCTTAGAGTCAAAAGATAGAAAAAAAGCTGGAATGAATGCTCCAGCAAAGGGTCTTTGTTTGGTGAGAATTAACTATTAAAAATAGCGCGTAGTGGAGGGTTTACCCCTCCGACTCTTAAACTCAGGCAGAGCCATAAAGGCTCCCTGGCCGGGCAGGCTGCTACGCGATTAAAAAATTCAAAACTTTCTATTAAAAATAGAATGGAGGTTCTAAAATGAAGTTCTTCATCGACACTGCAAACTTGGATGAGATAAAGGAGGCGGCAAGCTTGGGGGTTTTAGACGGGGTCACTACCAATCCAACCCTTTTATCCAAGGAAAAGGATAAAGGGGATTTCAAAACAATTTTAAGAAAGATATGCGAGGTGGTTGATGGTCCTGTTAGTGCTGAGGCTGTTAGTATGGACTGTGAAGGAATAGTTAAGGAGGCAGAGGAGCTTTCCAAAATCCACAAAAATATCGTGGTTAAAGTTCCAATAACAAAGGAAGGAATAAAGGCGATTAAGATTTTAAGCTCAGAGGGGATAAGGGTCAATTGCACTCTGGTTTTCTCCCCGATTCAGGCACTTCTTGCAGCAAAGGCAGGGGCATTATTTGTCAGCCCATTTGTAGGAAGATTGGATGATGCCTCTCATGTGGGAATGGATTTGGTGGAGCAGATAGTCACCATCTTTGAGAACTACGACATATCAACTGAGGTTATCGTCGCAAGCATAAGAAATCCTCTACATGCAGTTGAAGCAGCTCTTTTGGGTGCTGATATTGCCACTATTCCACTCAAAGTCATAGAACAACTTATCAAACATCCATTAACAGATGTGGGAATCAAGAAATTCCTGCAAGACTGGGAGAAGGTTAAAAAGGTATGATAGAAAGATATACCCTTCCACAGATGGAAAATCTGTGGTCAGACCAAAACAAATATCAAATTTGGCTTTTGCTTGAGCTTTTAGTGTGCGAGGCTTTAGCACATTTAGGTCAAATCCCAAAAAAAGCAGTCTACCAGATCAAAAAAAAGGCTAAATTTGACTTAAAAAAAATTGAAAAGATAGAGAAGAAAACAAGGCACGACTTCTTAGCATTTTTAACCAATTTAGCTGAAAACGTTGGGGAAAACTCTGAATATATTCATTTAGGATTAACTTCATACGATATTGAAGATACCGCACTATCTTTTATTTTAAGGGAAGCTGGTGAAATCATCTTAAAAGACCTTAAAAACCTTTGTTCTGAGATAAAAAAGAAAGCCTTTAGGTATAAGTTTACCCCAATAATGGGGAGAACTCATGGAGTTCATGCTGAGCCAACAACCTTGGGTCATAAATTTGCTCTATGGTATTCGGAGATTATAAGGAATATTGAGCGTTTAAATAAGGCAATTGATATGATCTCAGTTGGAAAGATCTCAGGAGCAGTGGGAAACTATGCGAATATCAACCCTCAAGTTGAAAGATATGTCTGTAGGAAACTAAAACTAAAGCCAGCTGATTCATCATCGCAGATTTTGCAGAGGGACAGGCATGCGGAATTTGTGACAACATTAGCAATTATATCGAGCTCAATTGAAAAGTTCTCAACTGAGATAAGGAATCTTCAGAGGACTGAGATTTTAGAGCTTGAGGAGGGATTTTTCAAAGGACAAAAGGGCTCATCCGCTATGCCCCATAAAAGAAATCCTATAACCTGTGAAAGATTATCAGGACTATCAAGGATAGTAAGATCTTATGCTTTAGCTTCTTTGGAGAACATAAATTTATGGCATGAAAGGGATATCACCAATTCATCAGTTGAGAGGGTGATTCTTCCAGATTCAACCATTTTAGTCGATTATATGGTGGTAAAGTTCACCCGGATTGTTGAAAATCTTTTAGTCTATCCTGAGAATATGCTGAAAAATATCGAAACCACAAAAGGTCTTGTCTTCTCCCAGAGACTACTTTTGAAGCTCACAGAGAAGATAGGCGCAAGAGATTTTGCTTACCAGATAGTTCAATCCGATGCGATGAAAGCTTGGCAAAAAAAAGAAGATTTTAAAAAATTGGTAAAAAATGATAGAAGAATAAAAAAATATCTTTCGAAAAAAGAGATCGAGGATTGTTTTGATTTAAGCTATTACACTAAAAATGTTAATTATATTTTCAAGAGGGTCTTTGGGAGATAATACTTTTGAATTAAGATATGGATAAGGCAGAACTTAAAAAGATAAAAGAGCTAATCAAACTTGACATAGATAAATACGTTCGGAGAGCGGAAGGGAAAGTGGAAGAAAACGTCAAAATAAAGCTCACCATTCCGCTGCTTCAGTTTTTAGGGTATGATGTTCAAAAGGATATGGATTTCGAACATCATGTGAGGAATAAAAGAGCGGATATAGCACTTATGTTTGAAGGAAAACCCAAGTTGATTGTGGAAACTAAGGACTTAGATGAGGACTTAGACAATCATATTGACCAAGCCGTAGACTATGCCTCAAAAAAAGGTGTGGATTGGGTAATACTCACAAATGGAATTGAGATTAGACTTTATAAATCTTATATAAGCGGTGTTCCGCCAGAGGACAGATTAATCTTCGATACCACCCTAAAAGAGCTTACAAAAACCTTTCCAAGTTTAGAAGAAAGGGTCTCAAAAAATAATCTAAGAACTGCTGAAAAGATAACTAAGGAGGCTGAGGAGGTAAGAGAAAATGTCACTGCCTCGATTTTGATAAAAGATTTAGCTAATTGTAAAAGCATGCTTTTCAGTGATCTACTTGATCAATTTAAAATCAGATACAAAA